>CAJGDT010000108.1 GCA_904502265.1 uncultured Barnesiella sp.
ATTCCACCACCCGGACAAGTATCTCTTTTTTCACCATGAGAATGATAGGCTGAGTGCCCAAAACAGGACTCGAACCTGCACGACCTTTCAATCACTAGAACCTGAAACTAGCTCGTCTACCAATTCCGCCACTTGGGCCTTGATGCTGGTCACTCACATAGTGAGAGCGAAAGACGGGGCTCGAACCCGCGACCCTAACCTTGGCAAGGTTATGCTCTACCAACTGAGCTACTTTCGCAATTACAGTGTCAATTTTTCTTATTCTCAACTACCCTCGCTTGAGTAAGTTGAGCGAAAGACGGGGCTCGAACCCGCGACCCTAACCTTGGCAAGGTTATGCTCTACCAACTGAGCTACTTTCGCGTTTGCGGTTGCAAAGATATGGCAACTTTTTGGTTTGTGCAAATTATTCTGAGACTTTTTTTTCAAATTTCTTTAAAATATTTTTCACAACATTGATTTCCAATCAATTGCAAAAGAAAAATTTTATCGATTCAATAGTCTCAAAAATTCAGCGCGCTTGCTTTCTTCTTCAAAACAGCCTGTATATTCCAATGTAGTTGTCACTGCACCTTGCTTCTCAACACCGCGCATTTGCATACACAAGTGCTGACCCTCAATCATTACTATTACGCCATGAGTAGAAAGTGTCTTAAACAAGCTATCGCATATCTCCTTAGTCAAGCGCTCTTGAACTTGCAAACGTCGAGCAAACACCTCAACCAAACGCGCAATCTTACTCAAGCCCACCATATTGCCATTGGGCACATAGCCAATGTGCACCTTACCGAAGAATGGCAAAATATGATGCTCACACATAGAGTAAAACTCTATATCGCGCACAATAATAATTTGCGATCCACCATATTCAAAAATAGCAGACTTGATAACATCATCATCTTTCTTGCGGTAACCATGTGTAAGGTAACACATAGCCTTAGCCGCGCGACGAGGAGTTTTTTTAAGACCTTCACGATCGGGATCCTCGCCCAACAATGCAAGTATACTGCGATAATGATACTCAAGTTGTTCAAGAGTCTTCTCGTCGAGAAGTGTATCGTTCTTGTATTCCATTTGTATTTTTAATCGTTCGAATAATCATGTACGGGCACACTGATACGCTCACGAATAATGAGCATACCGCGCTGCAAATCCGAAAATTTATTTTGTATAACAGGGAGCATGGCATTAGCCTCTTCATAGGTACGGAACTCCCCTACTCTGAGTCGCCAAAAGGGTGACGCATAGCTTACCGCTGCTTGCAAATTAGGGAAAGTATTCTCAACCTCTCTGGCCAGATTCTCTGCTTGAGTCTTTGCAGAGGCACTATTTGAAGAGAAGAGTTGAATACGATAAACAGGAACTTTTACCATATTTGCTTCTACCTCATCACCTACTCGTGCCACACGACGTGACAACTCGGCAGGTTGCTCTACTTGTATAGTACCACCTGTATTGTTTCTCTCAAGATATTGCACGATTGAAGTATCGGCTACGGCCACCTGCGCAATAGCCCGTGGTTGCATAAACATCCACGACAGCAACAGCAAAATGACCATTTTTACATATACTATGCGCATAAGTACTCCTTATTACATACATTAAAGTCTGCAAAAATAAGTATTTTTCTTATTCTTGCAGACCTTTTGGGGCATGTATTTATTCAAAAGCTGTAATAATACCCATGAATGAGTCGGCCTTGAGAGCCGCGCCACCGATGAGACCGCCATCTACGTCGGGTTTTGCGAAGATTTCGCCGGCATTTGAAGGCTTGCAGCTACCACCATAGAGAATAGAGGTATTTTCGGCTATTTCATTACCATATTTCTCGGCAATAGTTTGACGGATGAAGGCATGAATCTCTTGTGCTTGATCGGCTGTTGCAGTCTTACCTGTACCGATAGCCCAAACAGGCTCATAAGCGATTACGATTTTAGCAAAATCTTCTGCAGTAAGATCAAAGAGCGACTCTTTGATTTGAGCTGCAACTACATCAAAGTGCTTTTCGGCCTCACGCTCTTCGAGCACCTCGCCTACACAGAAAATAGGAGTAAGACCATTAGCAAGTGCCAAGACTACCTTATCTTTGAGGATTTCGGCGGTTTCGTGATAATAGGCACGACGCTCTGAGTGACCCAAGATTACATATTTAGCACCGGTCGATGCCACCATAGCAGCCGACACCTCGCCAGTGTATGCACCTTCTACTTTGTCGGCACAGTTTTCATCACCTACGCCAATACGAGCAGCATCTACAGCCTCAACTACCGATACCAAGTGAATAAAGGGAGTAGCGAGTACCACATCACATTTTGTCTCAACACCCTTGAGGGCTTCATTAATTTCTTTAGCCAATGCTACACCTTCTTGAAGGGTAGTATTCATTTTCCAGTTACCTGCAACAATGTTTTTTCTCATAATTCCGTTAGTTTTATTTATTATAAATATCAATCTTCGACTTTTTGCATTTCTTTGCGTTGCTCACGCCATCTTCTAAAGCGACGCAAGGCAAAGAGAGCTACACGCTCGGTAAAATAGAGCAATAATATAGGCAATACCAGCAATATTGTCAGCGCCATTATGCGAGAATTGGCCTTATATACTTCGGGCTGTGCGTATGCAGGTATTTGTTCTACCGGCACCGACAACAATGCCTCGCTCGGTGTGTTCTCTATATAAAGTTTGTGATAGATTACACCATCATTCAACACCATTAAAAAGGGATTAGATCGCTGTATGATGCGTATGGTATTTCTATCCATATACAAGAACGGAAACTCTACACCGGTATCATCACGCCAATTGTCTATTTCGGCCGGAGTTGAGGCCGTAATGGCATAGAATGGATAGCCATACTCACGTGTATAGTCATATAGTTCATGTACCTTGTTTATCTCATTATCATTGGCCTTTGTAAGATCTTCCGAGAAGAGTACAAACACATAACCCTCATGGCTTAGTATCTCTTCGGTCACATCCTCATTGCCATCGTATACAATAAAACTATTCAGCGATTCATTCTCCTCAGGCTGCAACACATCTGCAGTACGCTCGCGACGCTCTACGAATTGCCATCCATCAGTTTCATCAGGAAGGCTATCTATCGAAAATGTTGCTTGCACGCCTTCTCTCTCATATACAAAGTCATATTCTGCCACCTGTATATCATCACCGAAATAAGCCGAAGCAAGATTTGTCCCTACTTTAAATGGGCGAAAATCGAGTATGGGCGAATAGACCGCCGCAATATATACCAGAGCAAGGGCATATACCGCTACCCAGACTACAATAAATGCATGCACCTCGCGATGGAACACCGACCTCGCTCGTCGATTGTAGCGAAACAGGAATATAACCAGCGTGAGCAGAAGAACATTTTTGCCAAATGTCTGCCAGTTGGCCAGCGTAATAAAGTCGCCAAAGCAACCACAATCGGGTATAGGATTGGCTATAGCCAGAAATAGTGTCAGCGGGGTCATTATTGCCATGAAAATGAGCAATAAGATAGGAGTCGTGCGCAGATAAGAGCCCAATACAGCATTGACACCGAGGACAAACTCTGCCATCGACAACAAGACAGCTAAGACGTACGACCAGGAGTTGAATAACGAAAGGTTGAAGACCTGCAAATAGTCTTCAATCTTATACATTGTACCAATAGGGTCTATCAACTTAACTACACCCGAGAGAATAAAGGTAGCACCCACAAGAATGCGCACAAGCACAACAAGCGCCGACAACCATTTGTTGCGAGGTGTAGTTGTCGGGGCAGACTGGGTGTCTACCAGTACGCTATGGGCATCATCATTCGGCATATTCTATACGTATAAGCCCAAAGAGTGCATAATTGACCATATCCATATAATTGGCATCAACACCCTCCGACACAAGTGTTACTCCTTGGTTGTCTTCGATTTGCTTTGTCCGATGCACCTTCGACAGGATAAGGTCGGTATAAGAAGTGGAACGCATAAGACGCCAAGCCTCGTCATAGTCATGATTCTTAGCATACATCAGGTTCTTGGTCTGTGTCATGAAACGGTCATACAATTCCAATGCTTGCTCCACAGTTATATCCTGACGCTCGGCATAGCCCAACTCCAACTGAATAAGTCCTATTATACCATAATTAACAATGCCAATAAGCTCCGAGCGCACACCCTCATCTATACGGCTCATACCTTTGGTTTCGATAGAGCGTATACGATTGGCCTTAATAAAGATTTGATCGGTGAGCGATGTAGTTCGTAAAATGCGCCATGCAGGACCATAGTCCTTCAACTTCTTAGCAAATAACTCACGGCAGATGCCTATAACATGCTCAAATTGTGCTACTGTATCGGTCATTGTATTTTTATTAAATGTGAAATATGGGCAAAGATAATCATTTTTTCGACAAAATGACTATAAACAACGAGCTGTTTGAAAGGTTATTATTTCTTGTCATCAACCTCCTCAAAGTCAATATACTCCACCGTACTCTGGTCTATGGGTATATTGATACGCTCCGAGTCATCTTCGTCGGCTACAGTTTCGTCACGATGTGTTTGCTTATTATCATCATCGGTATTAGTGTTGCGTGTGAAGCTTGTACGCACTCTACCAAAGAGCGACAATAGAAACATTATCGGCACCAACAAGACAAGAATGATAATTACACCTATACTTTGAAATAGACATCCCATGTTATTACTATTTATACAATTGTGTGTGTCTAATCATATTCAAAAAATATACCAAGCCATCTTGACATGCACTTTTGTCATGCCGTCTTCGAGCCCAAGCCCAGCAGCGACTTGAGAACATACAGACCTATAATGGGCGCAAAACCCGATATACCTTGAAACGCAAGCAATGCCACCGATACAACTATCATTACATAGCGCACCTCATTGCCTCGCCAACCCAAGCCCTTGAATTTAAGCGAAAACATGGGTATATTGCTCACCATCAAGAATGAAAACACAAAGATTGAGGCAACAAAACATACGAGTGTAGCCGTATTATTGTTGTTTACCAGCAACTCACATGCACCCAACCACCACAAGGCATTGGCCGGAACAGGCAACCCCCTGAACGTGGTTGTTTGTGTATCATCGATGTTAAATTTAGCCAATCGCAATGCGGCAAACACGGGTATAAGCATTGTAGCATACGCTACCCAAGCATAAGTTGCCGGCAGAGTAGCCAACAATATATTGTAGGACATCACGGCCGGAGCGAGTCCAAAACTTACCAAGTCGGCCAGCGAATCAAGTTCCTTACCCATGGGCGAATAGGCATGCAACAATCGTGCAGCCAAGCCGTCACAAAAATCAAAAACAGCCGACGCTGCTATGCAGGCTACCACAGCCGGATAGTTTGCCGAAAAGGCAAAAACAACAGCCAAACAACCCGACAAGAGGTTCAGGCAAGTAATCGTATTGGGAATGTGCTTAGTCATTGAGTGTGAGTATTAATAAATAATGTACAAAAGTAATACATTTCGCCGACATCAGCGACCATGACAAGAAAATATTGTGATTTCTTATTTTTTCACAATCGCAGTTAGGAGCACCAGAACAAAAAAACAGACCTCGCCAATGAAGGCGAGGCCTGAAATATGTTTTATATAGCGGAGTATTACATCATGCCGCCCATGCCTCCCATACCGGGAGCAGGCATTGCAGGTGCATGCTCTTCTTTCTTGTCGGTAATTACACATTCGGTTGTGAGGAACATACCGGCGATGCTGGCTGCATTCTCAAGTGCAACACGAGTTACCTTGGCGGGGTCGATAACGCCTGCCTCGAAGAAGTTCTCATATTGACCAGTGCGAGCGTTGAAACCAAAGTCGCCTTGGCCTTCGCGTACTTTTTGAAGGATTACAGCACCCTCAAGACCGGCATTGGTCATGATTTGGCGCATGGGAGCTTCGATAGCACGACG
>CAJGDT010000109.1 GCA_904502265.1 uncultured Barnesiella sp.
ATGCGGCAGGTCTTATCATCTACTACGACGAGAACCTCCGCGCCGTACACATGGAGAAGAAACCTATTGCCTGGTATTACGAAGACATCTTCACCAAACTATATGTACCCTCTCACCCCATCTACACTATCCAGCCCGACATTACCGAGAAGATAGCCCGGTCGGAGAGTGCAAGAGTATACTACTACAAGAGTCAGGCACAACCTGTACAAGAGATTTACACAGCGCCGGGCACACTCGACCGCCTGTATATAGGAGCAATGTATTTTGCAGAGAACACATTGGGTATCAAGAATATGTGGCTCATTGCTCTCGTTATAATTGCAATAGAATACATCTTGATGATACCCGCCTACTTAGCCAAAAGAGCCAAGGACAAAATACCGGGTTGGATACTTCGCATCATTATCCTCCTGCTTACAGTGCCGTTTACCATATATTGCATTGTATATATTACACGACTACACTTTATCCTTGCCATATTAACCGCACTCTTTATACTCGGACCTCCATTATTGATTTTAATCGAGGTATTTTCAAGCACTCAGAAGTTCCGATGCAAGAAGTGCAACACATGGCACAAAAAGTTCAATGTACTGCATGCCGAAGAGTTGGATCGCTACTTTACCTCGCCCGAAATCAGATATGATACGCAAAGGCAGGTATTCAGTAAACGTAGCAATGGCTATTCGGGTAGCACATGGGTGTCGACAAGCGACCGTGGCTACAACTATAAAACAACGGTAGATTTCGTGAAAATAATGCGATATAAATACCAATGCCCCAACTGTCGCCATGAGTGGGTGGAGAACGGCCGTAGCTCAAGACCACTTCCCGGCCCGATATGCTTTACCGGCCATGTAACCACCAAACATGAGTGGAAAGAGACCGAGGTAAAGAAAACCCGCTACAAACTGGATGGCACGGTAATACACGAAGAGGAAGAGTCAAGAGATGTTACTCGTAGCAGTAGCGGTGGAAGTTCGTCAAGACGATTTGATATAGAACGCTACAACCAATACTTGCGCCGATACCAAAGAGAGAACGACATCAATATTTTATATAAATATGAGTCGGAATTTTATGGAAATTATTTCGGCGAATAGTGACATAACAACAACGAATTTTATAAACACTCTAAGTAACAAACACAAATGAAAAAGTTTTTTAAAACCACCTTTGCATGCGTGTTGGGAACACTCATAGCAGGATTTATATTGGTAATGATCTTCACCATTATGCTTGTGGGCGTTACTGCTTCGTCGGTAACATCTCAAGAAAAACCTTACGTTTCGAAGGCCAATTCAGTACTCAAACTTGATCTCAGCGGCACATTGCAAGAGCGCTATGAGGAAGACGTAAACTTCGATCCTATGACATTGCTCAACCAAAGTGGTAATGAATCATCGGTTGGTCTTGACCAATTGCGCAAAGCATTGGATACAGCCGCCAATGACAAAAATATCGTAGGTATCTACATCGATGCCAAAGGTCTGTCGGCTATGCCTGCCTCTATCGAGCAAGTACGCAACATGCTCGTAGAGTTCAAGGAGAAGAGCGGCAAATGGATATATTCATACGCCGACAACTACGCTCAAGGCGACTATGTTCTTGCATCGGTAGCTGATACTGTTGTACTCAACCCCATCGGCACAGTCGACATACATGGCTTGGGCGGCATGCAAATGTTCTACCCCGTAGCTCTTAAGAAATTGGGCGTTGAAATGAAGATATTCCGTGTAGGTACATACAAATCGGCTGTTGAGCCTTACATGTGCGAAGAGATGAGTCCCGCCAACCGCGAACAAACACTCGCCTACCTCAACACCATCTGGGATACTTACACCACAGGTGTTACCGCTTCTCGTGAATTTACAGCTGAGCACTTCAACAACGTTGCTAATGCCGTTACTTCACTTCTTCCCACTCAAGAGATGCTCGCCATGAACCTCGTCGATACACTCATGTATCGTCCCCAATTCAACGAGTGGCTCAAGGCCAAAGCAGGTGTTGCAGAAGATGAGGAAATAAACTTTGCAACTGTAAGCCAACTTGCATCGACAGTAGTAGATGAAAGCCAATCGAAGAATACTATTGCAGTAGTTTATGCCGTAGGTGACATTATGGAGAGCGGCGGTGGCATCAATAGCGACGACCTCGTTCCCGAATTGACCAAACTTCGCAAGGACGAAAATATCAAGGCCGTTGTATTGCGCGTGAACTCGCCCGGTGGTAGCGCATACGCATCGGAGCAAATATGGGCTGAGCTCGAAGCATTAAAAGCTGCCGGTAAGAAACTCATTGTATCAATGAGCGACATGGCTGCATCGGGTGGTTACTACATCTCATGTGGTGCCGACCGCATCTTTGCCGAGAACACTACACTCACCGGTTCTATCGGTGTATTTGGTACAATGCCTATTGCTAAAGAGTTGATGCAAGACAAACTTGGCATGCGCTTTGATGGTGCATTTACACACAATGGCGGTGATCCCTATAGCGGTGAGGCCCTTTACTGTGGCATTAAAGAGAACCAAGCTATCGCCATCCAACGCAATATTGAGAATACTTACGACCTCTTTACTCGTCGTTGTGCCGAGGGTCGTGGTATGAGCCAAGACGACATCAAGAAGATTGCCGAGGGCCGTGTATGGGTTGGTAAAACTGCTGCTGAGATAGGTCTTGTTGACGAAATAGGTAGTATTGAAGATGCTATCGCATACGCTGCTCAAGTATGCGAACTCGAAGACTACAAAGTAGCCAACTATCCCGCAGTGAAGAGCAAATTTGAGAAACTCATGGAGAACTTTGGCAACATGACACGTGCCAACATTGCTTCTTGGGTGCTCGGTGAGGATATCGAATACATCAAAGCTCTCAAAGAGATTGAGAATGTTACCGGCGTACAAGCCCGCATGGACAACATTACTATTAAATAATGCCCAACCGCAAGGATATACCACACATCTACAAGCCTCTGTCACCTCTGGCTTGGCTATATAGTGCCGGTGTGTGGATGCGAAACAGACTCTTCGACCGAGGAATACTCCCGGTCGAGGAGTTTTCTATTCCTATTATATCGGTGGGTAACCTCACCGTAGGTGGTACAGGCAAAACGCCCCAAATAGAATACCTGATAGAACTACTATCGCCACACAAACGCATAGCCGTACTAAGTCGTGGCTACCATCGTCGCAGCAAAGGGTTTGTCTTAGCAACAGCCAACAGTACTGCAGCAGACATTGGCGACGAGCCACTGCAAATATTTAGCAAATACCCCACCATAACAGTAGCAGTCGACAGCAATCGCCGACGTGGCATCAAGCAACTATTGCAACTAAGTGAACGTCCTGAAGTCATCCTGCTCGACGATGCCCACCAACATCGCTATGTACACCCCACCCTTTCAATAGTGCTTTGCGACTACAACCGCCCCATATATGCCGACCTATCATTGCCTGCGGGTCGACTGCGAGAGCCGATGAGCGGGCTGAAAAGGGCCGACATCGTACTTGTAACCAAGTGCCCCCATACCCTTACCGACAACGAATTACAGTATGAGGCTGAGCAACTGCACTATCCTATCGACAGGCTTTATGCCTCGCACATTGCATACGGTGCGCCATACAATATCGCAACGAAAGAGAGCCAAGACATTGCTACAATTGCCACACAACGCAACATCATCATTTTTACAGGCATAGCCAACCCTACTCCCATGATAGAGTATGTGAGCAAATACACCTCGCATATCACGGTACAATCGTACCCCGACCATCATATTTTTACTACACAAGAGATAGAAAAACTGGCTCTCATGGTAGCACAAAAGGAGGCTATCGTAATTACTACCGAAAAGGATGCAGCACGTTTGAGAGACTTAGAACTTCCCCACCAAGTCATAGAAAACAGCTACATACTACCTTTAAAGACTGTAGTACAACCCACCAAGGGCAAGAGTGAGTTTGACCGACTCATCCTTCAAACCGTAGGTATTCAAGCTTAAGCAACAGCTTTACCAAGAAAATAAAAACAGCGATGCGCCATTCGGCACATCGCTGTTTTCTTATATTTAGCTAAACAATTATCGACGATAGTCGGCAAGTTGTTCGGCTGTGTAGCTGTCGATAAATGCAGCATGCTTGGCCACCTCGGCCTCACCCATGTTGATATATACGCGAGCTGAAGTAGCAAACTTCTCATTGCTTGTAGTATCGAGCAAGAGCAAGTGACCCATGATAATATTACCTGCCATTTCGACCAAACGACGAGCCATGAAGTCAATCAACTCGTTGTTCTTGGTAGCGGTAACTTTCTCAACGGCGGCGGCATACTTCTCACGCATAGCGATGAGTCGGTCGCGCAAGGGCAAGAGGTCGGCATTGATTTCGGCAGCCTCGTAGTCCATAATCTTGTTGAGGTATGAGCCTGTAGTGACGTGGCGGATAGCGGCTACAACTTGCAACTGAGTAGTACCCTCATAGATAGAGGTGATGCGTGCGTCGCGATAGATGCGCTCACAAGCATAGTCCTTCATGAAACCCGAGCCACCGTGTACTTGCACACAGTCGTAGGCATTTTGATTACAATATTCGCTCGACATACCCTTTGCAAGGGGAGTAAACGCATCGGCAAGTTTTTGATAGGCCTTCATTTCGGCACGTTCATCATCCTCCAAGAGACGCTCTTTGGCGATGTCTTCCCAGTTCTTATAGAGGTCAACGAAACGAGTTGTTTCGTACAACAACGAACGTGATGCATCGAGTTTGGCTTTCATTACCGATATCATCTCATATACAGCGGGGAACTCGATAATAGCCTTACCAAACTGTTTACGGTCTTGAGCATAAGCAAGCGCCTCGCGATAGGCAGCCTCCGACACACCTACCGATTGAGCAGCGATACCCAAGCGAGCACCATTCATCAAGGCCATAACGTACTTGATAAGACCCATCTTACGGCTACCGCACAACTCGGCACGAGCATTCTTGAATACCAACTCACAAGTGGGTGAGCCTTTGATACCCATCTTATTCTCGATACGACGTACAGTTACACCGCCATCGTTCTTATCGTATATAAACATAGAAAGACCGCGGCCATCCTTAGTACCCTCTTCCGAACGAGCCAATACGAGTGCGATATCGCCATCACCATTGGTAATGAAGCGTTTCACACCATTGAGGTACCAGCAACCATCCTCCTCGCTATAAGTAGCCTTGAGCATAACGGCTTGCAAGTCACTACCGGCATCGGGCTCAGTCAAGTCCATTGCCATAGTTTCACCGGCACATACGCGGGGGAGATATTTGGCTTTTTGCTCTTCGCTGGCAAATTCATATATTGTCTCGGCACAGTCTTGAAGACCCCAGATGTTTACAAAACCAGCATCGGCACGGCTCACCATGTCGGCAGCCATGATGTAGGGAACAAGCGAGAAGTTCAAGCCATTGTAACGACGGGGAATAGAGATACCCATCAAACCGGCCTTGATAAGAGCATCGAGGTTCTTTTGTGTACCTTGTGCATATACCACACGGCCATCAACCACATGGGGACCTTCATGGTCGACACTCTCGGCATTGGCAGCTACGATTTCGCCCGAAATTTCACCGGCTATCTCCAACACCTTCTCATAACTATCCATTGCATCCTCGAAGTTGAAGGGAGCATAGTCATATTTCTCGGCATCGGCATAGTTGCGCTCTCTCATTGTCACCAACTTTTGCATAAGCGGGTGAGTCAAGTGATGTCTCAAATCACTGTTATCTAAATAGAAATTTGACATATTCTTAGTTTTATCGTAGTCTGTTATTATTTCGAGTTCTTCTTGTAGTATTTGATGAGCTTGGGAATTACATCCTCAACATTACCGGTAAT
>CAJGDT010000110.1 GCA_904502265.1 uncultured Barnesiella sp.
GATACCTTGGGGAAGGTTCTTCACCACATCGCGGTTGGTGGTGTGGAGTACAAGTATACCTTGTGTGTTGTAAACGGTAAACTCGCTTGTCTCCTCGCCAAATACCTTGTCGATAGCAGCATTGCCAAAGTAATAGTCGGCAACAACATCTTGGCTATGGTCAAGACCATCGGCAGTAGCAAGGTTGTTGAGAGATACTTTGATAAAGTAGTCGCCTTTGATCTCGTTGGGCACGGGGACGTAAAGGAGTGTTGCACCCTCAAATTCGGGGTCGGCTTCTTTGGTGATGAGGCCATTCTCTACAACTATTTCTTGGTCTAAGTTGTCTTTCTCGGCACCATATTGGAACAGTACACCATCGTAGCTCAACTTAGCCTCATCGGTAATCCAGATTTCGATTTCGGCTACACCATCGAGGCTGTTGTTGGGCGCGGGTGTAAACTCGCTGAGAACATCGGCTGTTACAACCAATAACTCATCGTAGGTGAATGAGAAACCACCGATAACACCATCTTGTGACGAATATACATATTGGCCGGTAGTGTCAAGAACCTTGCTGAATGATATTGTTACGTTGTTGTAGTTAGTGCCCGAAGCAACCATCTTCTCGGGTGTGCGAGTTTTGCCACTAAGATCTACTGTAATAGTATTGCCATCGATGGAAGGAGTAAGGCTTTCGGTGTAGTAGTCACCCTCGACATCGAGCGATCCGAATGTGAGAGATGCTGTAGCCGATGAAATCTCACCGTCAAAGACGAGTTTAACGATACCGGTGGGGTCATTTTCCATGTAGTATGATTTGAATGTACCTGTGGTATTTTCTGTACCGGTGAGCATAACAGGCATTGAGCCTATGATGTACTCGATTTCGGCAATGCCATCAGTGCCATATTTTTGTGAAGCATCGTCGGCAGCTACTACGTTGTACATGCGGATTGTGAACTTGTCGCCACCAACCAATGTGCCATCTGTGAGCCAATTCATAAGAATCTCTTTGATTTCCATTGAGTAGATATTGGTTTGACCGTTAACGGCAACAGAGGCTTCTTTATCGCCTGCAATAACGCGAGCTTGACCGTCCATGTGTACTGCACGGTTGAATTGTATCGATACCAAGCCACCGCCCGATACGCTGAAGACAGAGCCCTCTTCGGGTGTGCATTTGGCAATTTGGATACCTTCGCCACTGTCCATTGACAAGCGGAAGACAGACGAGTTCATAGAGAAGTTGAGGTAGAAATAATAGGTGGTACCTTCTGTAACATCGAAGTGGTATTGCTTGGTACCGTAGTAGTTGTCGTAGCTTACCTCGATGTGGTTGCCGGCAGCTTCCATGTCGTCGAGTTTGGCATTGTAAGGCTCAAGAATTGTTGAGTTAGTACCTGTAGCAATGAGTGTGCCACTTGTAGGAGCTGTAAATGTACCGATATAGTCGTTGAAGTCGCCTGCTATAGAGTAGTCAGTGTCCAATTGCAATTGACCCAAGTCGACCAACTTGGCATTTGCACCGAGTGCCAAGACTGCGAGTAGAAGTGTAAAGATTTTCTTCATAAGGATTTGTGAATTATAGGTTTGAAATCACACCACTTAAGCACCGAATGGCTTAAGTGGTGTGTGATAGTGTGATTATTTTACAAGAACTTTTGTTACGCTAACGCCATTGTCGGTAATAACTCTTACAACTGCTACACCGGCGGGGGCATCGATAGTAATTTGACCATTGCCGTATGCATTGCCAATCAACATACCGTTAGCTGCATAGGCCTCAACATGTGCGTTCTCGGCTGTAGTAATAACAATTTTACCTTCGGTAGTGCTGATAGCGGCATTAGCGTTGTTGCTGATGCTGTTTACATCGGTAAATTCGTTGCTAAGAGCTGCGTTGATATATGCACCTGTGTTGGCATCGATCAACATAACTACAACCTTGCAGTGTGCGAAGTTTTCCAATGTGGCAGGCACTTTGGTACGCACCTCGGCTGTATATTCTTCACCGGCAACAATCTCTTGAGGCAAGTAACCGCCTGTGCCGTTGAAGGTCAAGCCCTCGTATGAGCGACACACATCCAACAACTTGTAGTCCATTACAAGACTTTGGCCGTAGATGCCACCTTTACCCCACTCGCCAAGGCTTTCCAATGCGAGTGATGAGAAACCATTCTTCTGCATGCTCGATACATAGTCTTCCATAACAACAGTAAAGAGGTTGAGGTTGCAGTTGTCGGCGCTCAACGCATACTTGACTGTGCAAGGAATAACGATTTCGTTGGTTTGGGGGTCGATGCTCATCTCGCCGATGTTGATGTCGGCTTCGGTGGGAATCTCTAATTCATCGGCTACAACATCGAGCCACAACTTATCGCTGGCAACAGGGAGTTGTGTGTTGCTGAAGTAGTAATCATTGTCGTATGATACTGCGGGGAAGCACATGCTCTTGCGGTTGATAACACCCGAGGGTGCTGATGAAAGACCCAAGAAATCGGTATAGTCGGTAAGACCTGCACCAAGGGGGTCTTGGAATGTGCGGATACAGATGGGGATGAACAAGTCGCCATACAACTCATGTATCTTTTCGATACTGAGGAAACCGAGAGGACAGTTTTGGCAACCCATACCCGAAATCTCCTCGAGTACTACGCGCTTAACGGGGTTGAATGCAAGGTTGGTGATTTTGCCTTCGATGTCGTAGTGGTTGTCGTTGCATACAACAGTGAGTGTAAACTTGTTGACTAAACCAATCTCCAAGGGGAGCTCTTTGGTGAATGTAAACTTGTATACATCGCCTTTCTTGAGTGAGAGGCCATCTTCGCTGATAGTTTCTATTTCGTTTCCTTCGTTGTCGGTGAGTGTGAGGCTGATAGACTCATATACATCGGTGTCGGTATCGATAGACAATGCACCGGTAATGAGGATGCTCTCTTGAGCAACAACCGATGTCTCATTGGTAAAGGCTACGCGGAAGGGCTTGTTGTGCGATACCATTACATCATCTACAAATACAGCACTTTGTGCCTCGTTGTCGTTGACAAATGCAATGTAGATGTTCTTACCGGCATAGTCAGCAAGGCTCAAATAGTTCTCGGTCCAGTCGCCGGCGAGTACGTTGTCGTCGCTACCAGGCGATTGCAATTCGTTGTATACCAAGTCGGCTTCTTGTGCAAAGCGTGCTACAAGATCGTCGCTGGGCATGTTGATAACCTCTTCGTTAGCCCAGATGTATACTTTCAAATAGTCTTGGTATCCAGTCAAGAAACTTTGCGATAAGAATGTGAGGGCGCATTTCTCGTCGGGAATGTAAATTTGGGGCATAATGAGCCAGTCATTACTCTTGCCGGCAGGCTCATACATAGAGTGCGATGAAGCTGCAATATTTACATCGTTGTCATCCCATACAATAGCCCAACCATAGTCATGACGGTCGAAACCGATTGCTTTAGCTGTAGCGTTGGGTTGGAGGCGGTCGGCATCCCAAGGCAAGCAGTTGGCTACACCCACGGTGTTGAAGTTTTCGATGAGCAATGAGTTGTCATCGTAGACGATTTCGCGCTCATAGCTACCACGATATTTGATAACGATTTTTTCGTTAGCACCATTGCCGGCAACGTCGGTTACAGAGCCGGGCATTACCTCTACGCGGTAATTGTTGTCCTTAAAGAGGTATTGAGTAGTATTGGGGTATACAGCTACAACGTTGTTATTGTATGCCATGAGCATAGTAGCAACGGGTTCTACTTCGGCTTCGTTATAGAGATAGGCGATAGCCGAGTCGGGCAAATATACAGGTACATCGAATGTGAGTACGATGGGGTTGGTGTTGTTGTCAATCTTGGCAATAGCGCTCTCTTCGGCAGGATAGATGCTGGTAAGTTTTACGGGAGCATTTTCACGGCCATTGTAACTAATATTAATTGCTTTGTTGCTCATAGACTTGTCCATAGCCAATGCGACAGAGCCTGCAGGTATGTGCAATGTGTATTTCTCGCCTGCGTTGAGTGCTCCACTACGGTAGGTAATGGTAGCTTTCTTGCCATTGGCAGTAAAACCGATAGAGTTGTATACTGTCTCACCGGCAGCATTGCGAATCTCTACACATGTTTTGGCGCCAATAATTTGGATATCGTGATCGAATGTGATGGTAATCTCTTTAAGACGTGAGATGGTAGCACCCTCGCGAGGATATACAATGTATGAGCCGAGAAGGTCTACACCATTACATGCTTCAACAAATGTTGTGGGAAGAGTTACAACATATGATGAATAGGGGTCAACCATTACTGTAGCACGCTTGTTGTCGTCGCTGAGGAATAGGGGTGTACCTGTATTCTCAAATAATGTTTTGGCATAGAAGTCGTAGCCATATTGTTGTTTCAAGATTTGGTTGAAGGGGAACCAATAAGCACCGTTGCGTACGCTCCACTCGCGAATAGGAGTACCGCTGGGAGTAGCAGCCATGGCATTACCAAGGTTGTCGATAGCGCTGGCTACCATATCGTGGTCGAATGATGTGTCGTAGAGTTCAAATGCACCACTCTTCACGTTATAGGTGTATGATGTCTCGTATTGGTTGCCAAATTGGTTACCTTCAACATGCTTGTACATGTAAGCGCGTCCGGTTACCCACTCGGCATTGTTGCTGAAGTTGGCGCTATTGATAAAGAGAATACCTTCGGCTACGGGTGTGAAACGTTTGTTGTTCTCGGTAAAACCTATGGGAGTATAGGTCTCTTTATCAACATCGTAAATGTAATAAAATTGGTTTGAGATGTAGCTATAAGAGATACAACCCAAGATGAGCTTACCATCGGCCGATATTTGGATGAACCAGTTTTGGTCTTGGTTCTTACCGGTCATATCGTATTCGGGAATTCCGGGACACTCGAGCAACTCGCCGGTAGTCATATCCCACAAAGCGGGGAGTGAGTAGAAACCGTCCTCATCGATAGATTGGCGACCTACAGCATATTTACCATCGGGGGTAATAGCATTTACCTCACCGTAGTATTCGCTATCTTCACATGCAAGATGCGACCATTTGCCTGTGGCTTTTGACCAATAAGCAGGCTTGTGATTAAGTTCGCCTACAACGATGCTACCATCATTGGTAACGTCGGCAGTACCCATAGAGGCAAATGTGCCATGATTTGCTGTCAAATCGGTTACTTTTTCAGTGTCGATTTCAATGAGACGAGCACCTTGTTGTATCAAGGCGTCTTCAGCATTGAAGGCATTGGCGCAAGCATATTGGCCATTGTCCGACATACCGTTAATAATGGCCGAGTCGTCAAAGATGAACTTCTTGATAACAGGACCCTCTTGTGCCCATGCCGAGCATATGCTCAACAATGCACACATGATAATGGAGAATGTTTTCTTCATAAAAAAATGTGATTATAAAAATTTGAATTTGTCTTCGATAAGTATATACACAATAATGTTAATTTCGGTACAAAATTACGAAACATTTGGCAATTGCAACTCTCTTTCGCCGAGAAACTTTGGTCTTTTTGCAATAAGTAACAAATGTAGAATAATGTTTATTGTGTCGGTGGCTTCATGTAGGGTTGTGTTATGCTTTGAATAGCTATCAAAATGCTGTTTTATTATCTGTCGATATTGCTATATGTTGTAGATTGATGTGTTGTTGTAGAGGGGTGTATGATGTGTGGTTGAATAAAACAACAACGGATCGCATCGTCGATGCAATCCGTTGTTATATATCGGAATAGTCTATTTTCAAAAGGCCTTGAAGCCCATTACCCTGCGCACTTCGTCGAGTGTGCGAGCTGCACTTTCACGAGCGCGCTCGGCACCTTGTGCTACCACGCGACGCAAATACTCGTCGTTGC
>CAJGDT010000111.1 GCA_904502265.1 uncultured Barnesiella sp.
CCTCATATCTTACAATGCATCCCGATGCCAAAATCTTGATCCAAGGAGGCAGGTTGGTATTGGCTGGAGGTACTATACGCAATGGATATATCCGTAATAAGGGTAGCTTGGTTATCAAGAACGGTGGTATTGTAGAGATGTGTGGCGATGACCAATATGAGCATAATCCCGATGATTTGGAAATAGTAAATACAGGGCCAACACCATTCCCAATAACTACTACACTGAAACAAAGTGCCTTTAAACGCGTTAATAGATAAAGTTTAATGAGATTTTACAATTATTATTATTATTATGTTTGCAAAAAAGGAGGTAATATGAAACGAATTTTATCTATATTGGTAACCTTATTGGCTTTATCGGCATACGCCGAGCATGAGTATATTCCATTCCTTCAAGAGGGTAATGCGTGGGTGCAAGAAAGTATTGAAAGTGATTATGGTCGCGATATGATAACAGACACTGTTACGATTGATGGAAAAGAATACTGTGTTTTATCATTTAGGGCATTAATTATATACGAAAGCATAATTTGGGATTCGCATTATAAAACCTACCTACGCGAAGAAGGGAAAAAAGTATACAGATACCATTATGAAGAAAGTTTTGTACCGACATGGAATAATACCGAACACCTTTTCTTCGACTTTGGAGCACAAGCGGGTGATAGCATTGTAGTTGCCGATTGGGAAGAATACAAACTAACCCTTGTTATAGACAGCGTTTGCCCAAAAGTATTGGACAACAAGGATAGAGATGTATTCTATGTTAGCTACATGAAATTATATAAGGAAAGAGAAGAAACTTACATAGAAAACCACGATGTATGGATTGAAGGTATAGGACCTACCCAAACAGCTACATTCGACGAAATGGTATGTAAATGGGGATTAGCATGCGGCGCTTCATTATTCTACTGCTACCACAATTACAACACCGGGTATACATACCCCGAGGATAAAACTATGATAGACTTCAGTGCCGTACATGCCACACCGGCCGATGGATGCAGCCTCACCCTACATCGCGAGGGTGACGCTCTGATGGCGGTATTCCCCACAGCATCGGCAGGAGAGGCTATCACGCTCTACGACGCTACTGGCCGTGTGGTTGCAACACAAACCGTGCAACAAGGTGCTACAACAGCAACAATAGATATAACAGCACTCCCAGCAGGAGTATATATAGTCCGCCTCAACAGCGGAGCAACTGCCAAGGTGGTGCTGTAAGGAGGAAAAAACTTTGATCACACACATTGCCCCTTCGGAAATGTTCCGTGGGGGCAATTTTCATATCACACACGGTAATCTTTTCTCCCACTGTGTTTTCCGCACGGAAAGCCGAGGGGGTTGGTGGATAGCACCATACGTAGGGATGTCAATTAACCCCTTCCCGCTGCGCCCATTTGTCTATCGACCAAGTCGCTCACGCTCGGCATAGCCCATGCAAGCACGGATCTGCACTCGCTTAATCGCAACAGTCCCCTATCTCGCTAACGCTCGCAGGGGCAGAAAAAGAGACCTCACCTAAGGATTTTTTATAGACAGAAGGACAAAAGACCGCGCCTGAGGATGTTTTGGGACAGAAGGACATAAGATACATATATAATCGTGCGAAGCACGGGTCGTAGCTCCGCACGATCATCTTTTTATAGTCATAAGAATTTCACCCACAATAGAATATGTTCCTTATGTTCTTATGTCTGAAATTAATTTGTGTATGAAGCAGCAGACGCAATACAATTGGGCCCCTACCTCTCGCCTGAGGATTATTATAGACAGAAGAAGATAAGTTACAAAAGACCCAGCATGTGTTTATTTTCTTGGACAGAAAAACAAAAGCCACATAAGATTTTTTATTCTTGTGTCTCAAATAAAACTCACATTTATTTTGTACATTCGCAGTATGAAAGACAATCTCAATGCCCAAGAACGTATTGCTTACTTGAGCCGTGTGCTTGAGGAGCATAACCATAATTACTATGTGCTGAATAGCCCCACGATAAGCGACCGCGAGTTTGACATGCTCATGCAGGAGTTGCAACAACTCGAAGGCGAATATCCACAATATGCCTCGCCCAACTCGCCTACCCAACGGGTGGGTAGCGACATCAACCATGCCTTTGTACAGGTGGCTCACACCTACCCCATGCTGTCGTTGGGCAATACCTACTCGATGGAGGAGGTCGCTGCATTCTATGAGCGTGTAAAGCAAGGATTGGGTGATGCTCCCTTTGAGATTGTGGGCGAACTGAAGTTTGACGGTACATCGCTATCGCTTACCTACCAAGACGGCCACCTACTGCGCGCTGTGACACGTGGCGATGGTACAATGGGCGACGATGTGACGCGCAACGTGCGCACCATCCGCTCTATACCTCTTGTACTCCGTGGCGATGACTATCCTTCGTTCTTCGAGATACGAGGCGAGGTGTTGATGCCCTGGAGTACCTTCGAGAAGCTCAACAAGGAGCGTGAGGAACAAGAAGAGCCTCTCTTTGCCAACCCACGCAATGCAGCTGCCGGCACACTAAAGTTGCAAAATCCGGCCACAGTAGCTACTCGCGGACTGGATGCCTATCTGTACTACATGTTGGGCGATAACCTACCCACCGACAACCACTACGAAAATCTGCAACGCGCACGCGAGTGGGGATTTAAGGTGAGCGACACAATGCGCGTACTGCACAACCTCGACGAGATAAAAGCCTTTATCGACTACTGGGATGTGGAGCGACGCAACCTTCCCGTAGCCACCGATGGCATTGTACTCAAGGTGGCATCTATCGAACAGCAAGAGGAGTTGGGCTACACTGCCAAGTCACCCCGTTGGGCTATTGCCTATAAGTTCCAAGCCGAGGAGGCCATAACACGCCTCAACTCCGTGTCGTTCCAGGTAGGTCGCACAGGCACTGTTACCCCCGTAGCCAACCTCGACCCTGTGCAACTATCGGGTACTGTCGTGCGCCGGGCCAGCTTGCACAACGAGGACATAATACGCTCACTCGACCTGCACATAGGCGACATGGTGCACGTAGAGAAGGGCGGTGAGATAATTCCCAAAATAACTGCTGTAGACACCGACAGCAGACCTGCCGACAGTACTCCCGTAATGTTTGTACGCAACTGCCCCGAGTGCGGCACACCCCTCGTGCGCGAAGAGGGCGAGGCGGCATGGTTCTGCCCCAACAGCAATCACTGCGCACCGCAAATAAAGGGTCGCATCGAGCACTTCATAGCCCGCAAGGCGATGAACATCGACTCATTAGGCCCCGAAACGATAGCCCAATTCTACGACCGCGGCATGATACACAACGTAGCCGACTTATACACGCTCACGGTGGATGATGTTGCCACACTGAAACAACAAGGACGTAAGTGGGCGCAAAACATTGTCGACTCGATAGCACGCTCGCGCGAAGTTCCATTCCCTCGCGTACTCTTTGCGTTAGGCATACGCTACGTGGGCGAGACGGTAGCCAAACGATTGGCCTCAGCAATAAACTCGATGGACCAACTGCGCGACGCCACCATTGAGCAACTCACCGCCATACCCGATATTGGCGAGCGCATAGCCCTCAGTATCGTAGAGTATATGAACGACATCGACAACCTACTACTCATTGAGCGACTCGCCCAATATGGTCTACAGATGAAAGCAGAGGAAAAGCCACAATTGACCCCCGCACAAAACATACTCAACGGAGCTTCGGTAGTGATAAGCGGTACATTCGAGCACCACTCGCGCGATGAATACAAAGCCCTCATCGAGCAATATGGTGGTCGCAATGTGGCATCGGTATCGGGAGCAACACAATACCTCCTTGCCGGAGCAAACATGGGACCCGCCAAACTCGAAAAAGCTACCCGACTGGGCATTAAAATCATTAGTGAAACAGAATTCCTGCAAATGATAGGCCAATAAGCATCACTGCAAGTAAACAGGCTATAACAACAAGAAAGCCGGTACATCGTAGCGATGTACCGGCTTTATACATTCTATATAGGTATATTACTTAACCACTTTGTGGGCTACACCGTCGACACATACTACATATACACCTGCGGGGAGGTTGTTCATGTCGATGTTGCCGTGTGTTGACTCAGCTACTACAGCACCTTGCACGTTGTACACGCGAGCGTTGTTGTACTCACCGCTGATGAATGCCCAGCCTGATGCCATGTATACGTGGTTGGCATCACCTTTTACTACCTCTACTGCATCAGTCTCCTTGGGGTTGGTTACCAATACAGCGGGAATGTTGATTGCACCCATTGAGAAGCCTACCATTGCAATACCACCAAGCACTTCACCTTCGGCGCTGTTGGCAAAGATAGTTGAGAATTGGCATGCCTCGGGTGACTCCCATGCATATACATTGCTAAGAGCTGTTGTTACACCATCTTTGTACATAGAAGCTGCACCATAAACCGATACACTACCATAAGCAACACCGTTATTGTCAACAGTAGTGAGGATTTCACCGGGATTAACAAAAGATACTTCCTCTTGATTGGGAGTCCAAGTAAAACCGGCAAGACCCGAAAGGTTGGCCGAAGCAGCATAGTATCCGGCTACATAAAGGCCATTATCGCTCACTGTAGCAATACCTTCGGCATCCAACAATTGGTCTTCACCAGTCTCCTCATATACTTCCATAGGATCTTTCAAGCAAGTGAGACGCTTCTCTTGACCATTGATGATAACAGCAGCACTGCGTGCACCACTACCCCACTCAGAGAAACCTGTGATGATAGAGCCGTCGTCCGACATATCTTTTACTACCCAACCATAGGGACAGTCCAACATATCAATGCTCTCTTGAACACTCTCATAAGTATCGATCAAATCATACTCTTGAGTCTCCTCGTTCCATTGCCACAATGCGGGATAAAGTTTGTAGATGTATGTATCGGTAATATAACCGGCAATAAATTTCTTATCGGCCGAGATTGCTACTGCACAACCATTCATATCGTCCGACTCACCGAGGCCCTCAGTAAGTTCGGCCTCATTGCGGAGGATGGGAAGGGGCGACCATACACCATCTTTGTAGTAACCGGGGCGCGATGCGATGTTACCATCTCTACCGGGTATTTCCACCCAATAGTTACCCACAGCAGTACCATCATTGGCCACATCCAAAAGCATCGAAGCCAACTCTATCTCCTCAAATTTACCGGTATAACGACTCCACATAAAGGCACATGAGCCCAAGAAGTCGTCGTAACCTACGGCATATTCACCGTTGGCCGATACGCCATAGATTGTACCAAACGTACCTTCCATGTACTCTGCCTCAAAAGCAGGGACATAGAGTTTGGCCTCTTTCAAATCTTGTGCCATCACTGTGCCTACAGCCGCACAAATACATACGCTAAGTAAAAATTTTTTCATATTCTCTTGTTTAGGTTAATAATATACGAAAGCAAATCTTTATTTCCGAAATAGGCGGCAAAGATACAACATAAAATCCAACATATACAAAGATTTACATAAATTAAATATGTGTATATTTACACAACAACTCGCGAAAGCATTATGTCAGACATATGTTTGTTACCCATGATATTATATACCGCTGCAGCACAATGATAGCACAATACATCGATCAACAAGGGGTTAAGAGTGAAACTCGTTGAGTTCTCTTCAGGGGTACACACACACTGCAACGATTGTATGTGATGCGTTGCTACTGTTGCCGGCAATGAAAAATAATCTATTACCCTATTGCCAAGGCCATCCTGAGTATATACTGCCACCGGCTTAGTCGTTCCG
>CAJGDT010000112.1 GCA_904502265.1 uncultured Barnesiella sp.
CGTTCATCATTCCACATTTTGATATTACCGGCAAAGATGTCGGCAATCACCTCGCCCGAGAGCTTCAATTCATTTACGCCATCGAGATTATAGGCAACAACCACAGCACCCATACAGGTAGGAATGTGGATTACAGGATTCATTTCAGCCATTTCTTTGTCAGAAAGGAACGCGTCGCTACCTGCAAAATCCACAATCTTGTCGCGCAAGTTACGCACACCACCACCTGAACCGATGCCACCATACGCAACGGCATCACCATTTACTTGAGCAAAGTTCTCAAACACCACATTGTAGAATGGAAGAGGGAATGTTGCACCTGCTCCCGAAAGTTCTTGAGCCTCACGGCCACCATTGTTTGTATTACCGCCACATGCTGTAAGGGCAAGGACGACTGCCAATGTCATAATTGACGAAAAAATCTTTTTCATATATCGTTGATTATCAAATGTTTATTTTATTAAATTCCAAAGTAGCAATTTACATATGCCGAGTAATTATTTTTTGCACCATCGGCCTTAGGCATACTCATTCTGAAGTTAGGCGCTATTTTTACATATTTACCAAGTTTGAATTGCGCACCCAGTATAGCTGTTTGTTCATCCTTTGCAATGTTCCAATTATTCTTTGAATACAGGTCATCAAAGCGTGCGTACAAAGAGATATTCTTGGGTAAATTCACTGAAGCAAAGACCGAATAACCACTTTGGTCGGCATCGGCCTTGTACGATGCATTCATCATATAGTTATACTCTGCACCGATGGTGAACTTCTCGTGCTTGTATCCGGCAAATGCTGCCATATTGACAATTCCCTCAATTCCCTCTACACCACTATCGTTGTAACCACCATATAGGCGTATTTGAAAGCCCTTAACAGGAGTGAGCGTCAATCCCAATCCATAATTGAAGCCATTGTTTACTTGTATCTTTTTGTAACCCTCACCGTTTACGATAATGGCATCGGCCGAAACCCAATCGGCAAACTTGTAAGCTACAGAGATACCCAAATCGGCACTATTACCGAACTTGTATTCATCTTGGAACGATTTCATAATGTAACGATAGCCCCAAAACTTCTCTTGAAAGTTGAACTGCGTAGTTGAAATAAGACCAACATTCAACGTAAGATTACCGCTCTTCCACGAAACCATTGCATTCTTAATATAAGCTATGCGTTGATAGTCGCTTACATCAGAAGACTTTCCAATATCCATTACACCTTTAACAGAGAGACCTTTACCAAAATTGTACTCATAGCCCAAGTAGCTACGATCCAATTGAAAGCCTACGCTGTAAGCATCCGATTCAAAATCGGCATGCACATTACCAAACACTTGTACAATCGCCTTACCTTTAGGTTCCTCAGTCTTGGTATCTTGCGCTTGCGCAACGATACACATGCAGGACAATACACCTGCCAAAATTAAGTTTGTTTTCATAGTCATCTATAATTTGATTTTTTTGACACTGCAAAAGTATCGGCAATAGGTTTCATAAATGTTTCAAAAAAATTGGGCTTTGGTTAAATCCCCTACTTGCGTAAATTGTTACATTTTTATTAAATATCGTGCCGACAATTGCAAGACTCAGAAAAACAATGTTCTTTTGCATAAGAATATTTATAGATTAGTATATGGCATCGGAGCGTATATTGATAGTGGACGACGAAGAGACCCTGTGTGAGGTGCTGAAAATCAACCTTGAGAATGAAGGTTATGATGTTGATATAGCATTTAGTGCAGAACAAGCTTTAGCTCTCGACCTGCAACAGTATTCACTCATTCTTCTCGACATCATGATGGGTGAAATAAGTGGCATCAAGATGGCTAAAATAATGAAAGCCAATGTCACTACAGCCGATATACCTATTATCTTCTGCACCGCACGCGATAGCGAGGATGATATGATAATGGGACTAAACATCGGTGCTGATGATTACATCATGAAGCCCTACACCATTCGCAACGTGATAGCTCGAGTAAAGAGCGTTCTACGTCGTACAAGCAATCTTAAAAGCAACAACATCACTACCGAACCGCCCAAAATTCTACAAATAGAGGGCCTGCAGCTTGACTTGGAATTTAAGCGTTGTATAGTAGATGGTGTCGAGGTAAAACTTGTCAAGAAGGAGTTTGAGCTGTTAGTATACCTTGTATCGAACCGCGGAAAAATATTATCACGAGAACAAATACTGAGCCATGTGTGGAGTGATGAAGTCGTAGTACTCAATCGCACGATAGACGTAAACATCACCCGCGTTCGCTCCAAGATTGGTAAATATGGCTCATATATAGTAACACGTTCAGGTTTCGGCTATGGCTTCCATGATTAAGACCTCCTTCCACAAGCAACTATTTCTGCAACTCATAGCTTTTTCGTGGGCTATCGTACTCTGTTTTATCGGCTTTCAATATGCTCGCGAGAAGGAGTACAAATCGGAATTCCTTAACGCCCAATTGCAACAATACAATCGTCATCTGCTCACAACAGTTGAGGAGGGCGAAGCTTATGAAGATTATATCGCAACCCATGACAAACCGTTTGACGAGTTGCGCATATCTATTATTGCCCTTTCAGGCGCTGTAGTATACGACAATACTATATCGCTTGACTCGCTCGACAACCACCGAGGTCGCCCTGAAGTGGCCGATGCGCTGGTGAAAGGTGTGGGATATAATATCAGCAGGCAATCGACAAGCGACGGACGTGAATATTTCTACTCGGCCACACGGGGCGAAAGGGTTATTGTGCGAACAGCCATCCCCTACTCCAACACTCTGCACGATTTACTCGAGGCCGACTGGTCTTTTATTGTGGTTATGATTTCTATTACTCTTGCCATGAGTTGTATTGCATACTTTACAACTCGCAAACTTGGAAAAGACATTGAACGCATCAATCACTATGAGGCCGAACAAGAGAAGAACCGCCTCAAACGACAATTGACAAACAATATCAATCATGAATTGAAAACACCGGTTGCCTCGATACAGGTATGCTTGGAGACACTACTATCGGGTATAAACCTGAGCGACGAGAAACGCCAAGAACTCATTGAAAGATGCTATGCCAACAACGAACGCTTACGCAGATTGTTGAGTGATGTTTCGCTTATCACTCGCATGGAAGATGGTAGCCAACTCATTAGCAAAGAACCGGTTATTATCAACGACATCTTAAGCGAAATAGCTCAAGAATTGGAAATAATGCCCGAGGAAGAACGACTTACGCTCCACCTTAAATTTGACGAACAGGTTGTCATAGAAGGAAATTTATCGCTGATAGGTTCGATATTTCGCAATCTCACCGAAAATGCAGTAGCCTACTCGGAGGGTAAAAATATCTATATATCACTGCTTGAAAACAACGAAAAGGCGTGTAGCATCCGCTTTGAGGATGACGGCAAGGGTGTAGAGCAGAAGCAATTACCACACCTTTTCGAGCGATTTTACCGCGTTGACAAAGGGCGCTCACGACTGAAGGGAGGCACCGGCCTCGGACTCTCTATTGTAAAGCATGCAGTCCATTTTCATGGAGGCTACATCACCGTCACCAATCGCCCCAAAGGTGGGTTACGTTTTGAGTTCACACTCAGTAAAAAATGCCTTTGATGAAATGCTTCATCAAAGGCATTATAATCATATACGATATAGTGGCTTACACATGGTTTCACCAACCATTTTTGACCACATTGCTACCTATTACATTTTTTCGGCTATGCGAGCAGCTATAGCAGCCATCTCCTCGGCGGGTAACGATAACTTCTCGCGGAAGAAGTTCATATCGCCCTCGGTTGTAATAGGAATAAGATGCACATGGGCATGAGGCACTTCCAAGCCCATTACGGCAACACCCACACGCTTACACTCTACTGCACCTTCGAGGGCACGAGCTACCTTGCGAGCAAAGGCCATAAGACCATTGTAGGTTTCGTCATCAATGTCAAAGATATAATCGACCTCTTGCTTAGGAATTACCAATGTGTGACCTTTGGCCATGGGGCTAATGTCGAGAAACGCAAAGAAACGCTCGTCCTCGGCTACTTTGTAGCAAGGTATTTCACCGGCTACAATACGACTAAAAATTGATGCCATAAGATAAATATTATTATTATTTGTATTACTGTACTATTGTTACACGGCCATCGAGCGCCGAGTGTATGCTAAGGCCTCGTTGTGTCATACGGGTTATATAATCCTCGTACATCTCAAAGACAAAACCGGCATAATCGTCACGCGAGATAGCATTGCGAAAGGCTATCATACCATCACCACCTTCGGCTACAAAATTGATGGTTGCAATGGTATATACGCGATTGTCATCTACTGGCTTACCGCCAATAGAGAGTTGTGCAACCTTACCATCTTTAATAACAAGTTGCACCTCACGACTCACACCCTCGCCCCCATTGGCTGCTATCTGCTCAAAGAGGTCGCGCACATCGCTACCCTTAAGTTGCACAACGGTCATATAGTTGGTAAAAGGAAATGTTTGCAACACATTGCCACGTGTCACTACACCCTTGGCTATATCGGCACGCATACCACCTATGTTACCTACTGCAAAGTCTATCTTCGAGCCGTGGCGCTGACGAGCCATATCGGCCAAAGCATCGCACGCCCAGTTGCTCAAGGTGCTTTCGGGACGGTCGACAATAAGGTCAACTGCACTATACCCCAACACATCGCCCATGACACTATCTACTTGGCTCTTATAGGGCAAGAGTTTTGCTGCAAAGTCGGGGTCTAAACGATCGTCGTAACGAGCATCTACCGGCAACAGGCGATAGTCCACAGCTATATCATTGTCACGGTCACCGGCAAGGGTCAGTTGCACAAAACCCAGATTTACACCACTCTTACCGGTCTGCCCAACAGCCACCTTACGGCCATCGAGATTGGTAAAAAACTGTGGTTCGGTGAGAGTTGTATGCGAGTGACCACCCACTACAAAATCGATATAACGAGTGTTCTGCACCAATACAGAGTCGATTACATTTTCATTCACCTCCTCGCCCGTAAAGCCTAAGTGCGACAAAGCAATGACAACGTCGGCACCTTGACGACGCAATTGCAGTGCCATACTATCGCCATAGGCTATGGGGTCGTGATAATTAATATCATGCACGTGAAGGGGGAAGAGCAACCCCTCGGGGTTAATATTGAGCGCCACAAATCCCACCTTAACACCACCGGCCTCGCACATCCACGATGGCACAACCAGTTCGCGCAGGTCATCACGATTGAAGGTATAGTTCGACGATACTGTTACACCTTCATAGTTACGCAACATCGTAGCGAGCGCCTCGCCACCATTGTCATACTCGTGATTGCCTATCGTGCGCACATCGTAACCCAGCTCATTGAGCACCATAGTCTCCACCTCTCCCCCATAGAAGTTGAAGTAAGGAGTACCTTGCACAGCATCGCCGGCATCGACCAACAGAGTATGCGGATATTCACCTCGCAAGCTATCGATGAGCACCTTGCGACGCTCTACACCACCCAAGCCGGCATTACGTTTGGCGTCGGTGGCAATAGGATATATCTGACTGTGTGTATCGTTGGTAAAGAGTATTACCACCTGCTTATCGGCTTGTGTACAACCACACAAACACAACAACATCCACACGCAAATAGACCAAAACAAATATCTTTCTTTCATGGCTTATCGTGTTATAATGTTACAAAGATAAGTTTTTTATTCTTAAAGTAAGCGATTCAACACTCCAATATGTTCAATATTGCAGCGAGCA
>CAJGDT010000113.1 GCA_904502265.1 uncultured Barnesiella sp.
AGGTATTCTGCTCTGTTTGTTGGTATTATATGTGATGATACCGTTCTTCTACGAATCGTGGTGCTACAATCTGATAGTTTCACGTAGGTTATTCTATAGCATACTACTTATACCCTTGGCCCTTGTTCCTTGTACAATTTTAGTAGTACGCATCATGCATCTGGCGAAAAGAGACAAACGAAAAGAATAAATACACACATTTTATCAAAAATTTTCAGTAACTTTGGGCGACTTTTTGCTAATCGCATAATACGCAGATGAATATAATCTGTAGAACACTAGTTATCAGAATAATAAACAAACTATTATATTATGAATATTTCGTATAATTGGTTAAAAAAATATTTGGACTTCGACCTCACCCCCGAAGAGACTTCGGCAGCGCTCACCTCAATAGGCCTTGAGACCGGTGGTATCGAAGAGGTACAAACCATAAAGGGTGGACTTGAGGGTCTTGTAATAGGTAAGGTACTTACCTGCGTAGACCACCCCAATAGC
The DNA here is from genome assembly GCA_904502265.1 of uncultured Barnesiella sp. Taxonomy (GTDB): domain Bacteria; phylum Bacteroidota; class Bacteroidia; order Bacteroidales; family Barnesiellaceae_A; genus Barnesiella_A. The sequence continues at coordinate 499 of CAJGDT010000113.1, forward strand.
GACCACTTGCACATCACTACAGTAGACCTCGGCGATGGTAATCCTACCCAAATCGTGTGCGGTGCTGCCAACGTAGCTGCCGGTCAACACGTGGTAGTTGCTACCGTAGGCACTACCTTGTACAGCGGTGATGAAAGCTTCACTATCAAGAAATCTAAAATCCGTGGCGAAGAGTCGTTCGGTATGATTTGTGCCGAGGACGAGATAGGCATAGGTACATCGCACGATGGTATCATCGTATTGCCCGAGACTGCCGTTCCCGGAACTCCTGCCAAAGAATACTACAACATCAAGAGCGACTATGTTCTTGAAGTAGATATTACCCCCAACCGCATCGATGCTGCATCGCACTATGGTGTGGCTCGCGACTTGGCAGCCTACCTCAAGCAAAATGGCAAGCAAGCAACCCTTCAACGCCCCTCGGTAGAGGCATTCAAGGTAGACCAACAAGAGGGTGCTATCACAGTAGAGGTGCTCAACGAAGAGGCTTGCCCCCGCTATGCCGGTGTAACCATCCGCAACGTGAAGGTAGCCGAGAGCCCCGAGTGGTTGCGTAACGCCCTTACAGCAATAGGCTTGCACCCCATCAACAACATTGTGGACATTACCAACTACTTGTTGCATGCTACAGGCCAACCCTTGCACTGCTTCGACCTCAATGAGATAAAGGGTGGCAAGGTTGTGGTACGCACAGCCGTTGAGGGTAGCAAGTTTGTTACACTTGACGAGGTAGAACGCACCCTTACAGCACAAGACCTCATGATATGCAATGCCGAGGAGCCTATGTGTATAGCTGGTGTGTTCGGTGGCTTGAAATCGGGTGTGACAGAAAAGACTACCGACATCTTCTTGGAGTCGGCCTACTTCCACCCCACTTGGGTGCGCAAGACAGCTCGTCGCCAAGCACTCAATACCGATGCATCGTTCCGCTTTGAGCGCGGTGTAGACAACAACAACACCGTATACGTGTTGAAACTTGCCGCCTTGATGGTTCAAGAGCTTGCCGGTGGTGTAGTATGTGGCGATATCATCGACACTCACCCCGAGGGATTCCCTTCATTCCCCGTTATACTTACCTACGACAAGGCTCACAAACTCATTGGCAAGGAGATACCTGCCGATACTATCAAGAGCATACTCAACAGCCTTGAGATTGAGGTAGTAGCAGAGGATAGCGAGAAGTTGGAATTGCTCGTACCCACTTATCGTGTAGACGTTCAACGCGATGTAGACGTTATCGAAGACATCCTTCGTATATATGGTTACAACAATGTAGAGTTTACCGATGCCGTACACTCAAACCTCTCATACAAGACTGCAACTGACGAAAATCACCGCTTGCAAAACCTCATCTCGGAGCAACTCACAGGCTGTGGCTTCAACGAGATAATGTGCAACTCACTCTCGGCAGTATCGTACTACGAGGGTTGCGAAGAGTTCCCCGAGGCAAACTGCGCCCGCTTGCTCAATCCCTTGAGCAACGACTTGTGTGTGATGCGCCAAACATTGCTCTTCGGTGGTCTTGAGAGCCTTGCTCGCAACATCAACCGTCGTCGTCCCAACTTGCGCATGTATGAGTTTGGCAACTGCTACTCTTACAACGCTGAGGCATCGACCGAAAAGTCAATCACAGCACCCTATAGCGAAGAGAAACACTTGGGCTTGTGGCTCACAGGCAACCGCGTATCAGGCAGCTGGGCTCACCCCGACGAAAAGACTTCGGTATATGAATTGAAAGCCTATGTCGAGAATATCTTCACTCGCATGGGTGTTCCCTCGAAGGATATTACAATGACTCAAATAAGCAACGGCATCTACAGCGCTGCCTTGCAAATAACCAACCGCGCCGGCAAGTTGCTTGCTATGGTGGGTATCCTCTCGAAGAAGGTTGCCAAGAAATTTGACATCGACATCGAGGTATATTATGCAGAGCTCAATTGGGACAACCTCATGCGCTATGCCTTGCGTAACAAGGTAACTTACACCGAGTTGCCCAAGTTCCAAGCCGTAAAACGCGACCTCGCGTTGCTCGTTGACGAGAGCGTAGCCTTTGCCGACATTGAGCGCGTAGCCTATGAGACCGAGCGTAAGTTGCTCAAGGGAGTTACCCTCTTTGACGTATATGAAGGTGACAAGTTGCCTGCAGGCAAGAAATCGTATGCCGTATCGTTCCTCTTGCAAGATGCCGAGAAGACACTTAACGACAAGCAAATTGACAACGTAATGACACGCATGATTGCTGCCATGACTAAGCAATTTGATGCTCAATTGCGATAAAACGAATTATCAGAAAATAAAAACACTATAAAGAACAAAGTACTATGGGAAGAGCGTTTGAATACCGCAAAGCCAGAAAAATGAAACGTTGGGGCAACATGTCCCGCACATTTACCAAGATTGGTAAAGAAATCACTATCGCCGTTAAAGCCAGTGGTCCCGATCCCGATGGTAACCCCCGCTTGCGTGCGTTGATGCAAAATGCCAAGGCAGCCAACATGCCCAAAGAGAATGTTGAGCGTGCTATCAAAAAAGCTACAGATAAAGATGCCGGCGACTACAAGGAGATTATCTACGAAGGATACGGTCCTCACGGTATCGCTATCGTTGTAGAGACTGCTACCGACAACCACACTCGTACTGTTGCCAACGTACGTAGCTACTTCAACAAAGCCGGTGGTTCGTTGGGTACATCAGGCTCACTCTCATTCTTGTTTGAGCACAAATGTGTATTCCACATCAAACCCAAAGATGGTGTATCTATGGAAGACCTCGAACTCGAACTTATCGACTACGGTGTAGACGAACTTGAGGCTGACGAAGAAGAAATCGTACTCTACGGTGCTTTTGAGTCGAATAGCGAAATCCAAAAGTACTTGGAGGAAAATGGTTTTGAAATCATAAGCTCAGAGTTTGAGCGCATCCCCAACGACGTGAAAGAAGTTGATGCCGAGCAACGCGCCGCCATCGAAAAACTCATCGAGCGTCTTGAGGACGACGAAGACGTACAAAACGTTTTCCACAACATGAAAGAAGAGGAAGACGAAGAGTAATTCCACTCCTATTCATACAACACACGCGACAGCAGCAACTGCTGTCGCGTGTTGTTTTATTATATATACACATTATATAATATAGCACCAAGAGAGATTATTGAGAGAAATCGCCCCGGATGCAATGTTGCATTCGGGGCGATAGGCTTTATTGAGGAATATTTATAACTACTTCTCAAGCGACAACTTATCGCTGACAATCTTTATTCCTTGACGCATTGAGCGGCTTTGAGGAGCAGCAGTCTCGTCGGTTTCGAAGAACTCCTCGGCTGCTGAGCAACCATCGCGAGTAAAGAATACCTCTTTTGAAGTATATACCTTGGTAAAGTTACCATCAACATCCTCAGCTATACCAAAGAAGATATAAGGAACGTCAAACTCATAGAGATAACTACCATCGACTTCAGCAGGATCATCGGCTATAAGACCTTGTACGATCTCCTCATAGCTATATGAAGAATAATCATTGGCATTCATAGCTGAGAAGTAGAAACGTACTGCATCGGGATCAACATCGGCCGATACGTTTACAATTACATGGTCGGCAAATGCGCTATAATCGGGATTGAGCATAGCAATCTCGGTTCCGTTGTAGTAGAAACCAATATTGAGTTTGAAATCAAGATCGGCATATACCACCTCTTCGGTAGTGAATTTCAATCGTTGCAAATCGGTAGTAGCAGCACCGGCCTGACAACCGAATACCAACAACTCATATTCGGTTGAAGGTGTAAGTCCGGATACGTTCTCACACATATCACCTGAAGCATAATTTAAGTTGAAGTTGTTGATGATATCTTCAACGATTTGATCGTCGGTGTATCCACTAAAACGAGAGCTCTTAACGAGAGTGGCAATGTATGTATCGTCATTGGTGGTATTTACGTTCAATGTAGCCTTGCGAGAAGTCAAGTTCTCTACCGAAAGGGTAAATTGGTTTTCGGAGGCCTTTACATCGCCGGTCTTGAAGTAGTAGTAATCAGGAACGGTATTGAGCAAGGCTTCGTCGTCCATGCCAAATGCCCAAACTACAAACTCGGTATTGGCATCGAGGTCAACCTCAAGATGTGTAGAACCATGTGAAGCCAAGTCGCTGAAAATAAAGTGCAAACCTTGCTCGGGGGTATCAAAGAATGAAGAGTATTGGCCCTTCATGTTTTCCCAATCTGCCTCACACAACTCGCACCACACCTCGGGACTTGTACCTTCGGGTACATCCTTTGCCCAGAATACTCCATAGTGATAGTAGCCATTATATCCCTTGGGAGTGATATCGAAGGTCACGTTTGGTCCATCGACCTCAACTTGGAAGTCAAAATCGAGTGTATACATGTTGATATCGGCAGTTTTAATGCGAAGACGCGAAATCTCAGTTGTGGGCTTCATGGTTTTGACATCGAAACCATAGGCATAAGCCACATACTCGGTATTAGCGGCAACACCTTTCAATATGTGCGACTTGAGATCGCCCTCATACATAAAGGCCTTGGCAGCATCAGATGCATCTCCACCCATGGCTTCGGCAAAACTTTCAAAAATTTCCATGTCGCTTGCCCATAGAGCCGAGTCATTCTCCATGAGGTCGCTTTCAAGGATATATTTACCGTTACCAAGAATAAAAACGTAGGGCATAGTTTTATCCTTAGGAGTAACATCGAGTGTGATAGTTGTAGCTGTTACTGATACAAGATCCAACTTGATAGAATACTCCTTACCTACGCTTTGCTTTACAGTTATTGTGGGATTGGGATACACACCGGGATAGAGAAGTTCTATACGACAAGTACGCTCGGCTTTCTCGTAGCTCTCCTCTACATCAAATGCGATAACACTGTCGTTTACAACGATGTTTTTCAACCACTTTTTGTCCTCACTATTTACAGTGATTTTTTCTCCTTCGGCGGGATTATTCAACACATAACCTACCTCAAAGTGTCCACCTTCGGCAGTAACCTCAACCAATGTTTGACTAAGTGTTAGCTCAGCGTCACCGGGATTGTCGAGTGGCTCATCGCCCTTGCACCCTGAAAAGAGTGCAAGAGCAGCCACAGAACACATTATCTTTAACCATATATTTTTCATAAGAAGTC
>CAJGDT010000114.1 GCA_904502265.1 uncultured Barnesiella sp.
CCTTCTGGTAAAGTGTTCTTGGGTCTTGACAACTTCAACGACCGTGCGGCTGCGCTTGACGAAATGCTCAAGGTGCACACTGATGTGCAACTCACTGAAGAGCAAAAGAATACTTTCCGCCTCTCTGAGTGGTTTGGTGTTCCCGTAGCTCAAATGCCCGAGTTCCTTGGAATGCGTTTCGAAGATCAAGCCGGTGAGCTCAAAAACTACGGCGTGCCTTGTGACTCTATCGACAACCAATTTAAGGAGTGGGTAGATTTTGCAACTCGCTGTGCTAGCCAACGAATGAAGGAAGATCCTACTTATGACGAACTTGAAAACTCTCAAAAGAGACTTAAGATTGTTATCAAGGCCGATAAGAAGACTCCTTACGATGTGGTGAAAAAAGTAATGGATACGTTACAAGAATTGCGTCAAAACCGCTTTAGTCTAATCACTACCTTGAATGAGGGTTAATGCCTGTTCAAGTAATTTAAATTTAAATTATGGCACAAGTAGAAGTAAAAGATAACGGCGGTAAAAAGAAAAAAGGTCAACAGAAGAAAATGAACATCCACGTGGACTTTACGCCTATGGTGGATATGAACATGCTTCTTATTACCTTCTTCATGCTCTGTACAACTATGACTGAAAGTCGTACAATGGATTTGGTAATGCCTAGTAAAGACGCCGTAACAGAAGAACAACAAAGCAAATTGAAAGCTTCTGAGGCTATCACTATCCTCATTGGCGATAATGACCAAGTGTTCTACTACCTTGGTGAGCCCAACTACAAAGAGTATACTTCGCTCACTGAGGCATCGTTGAACCCCGAGGCTGAGAACAGTATTCGTGCTCTCCTTCTTGAGCGCAACGAAGAGGTTATCGGTTTGGTTGAAGAAGCCAATAAGGCATTTGAAGAGGCTCAAGCCGGTGTTAAGGCTAAGCACCTCTCAAAGGCTGATACTGAAGCTCAACTTGCTGAATTAATGACTGTACGTGATGATGCTGTAAGTGAGGCTAAGAAAACCAAAGGTGCTCCTATGGTGGTTATCAAAGCTAAAACAACCACAGAGGATAATCAATACTTGAATGGCCCCGGTGCTACTTATTCAAGCCTTGTTGATGTTCTCGACGAAATGATTGTATGTAGCGTTGGTAAATATGCTGTAGTAGATATGACCGAAGGTGACTACTTCCTCATTGGTAACTATCTTACTCAAGGTGGTTTGGCAGCTTCAAGCGATTTTGGTAAATAAAACTAATTCACACAACTAAGTAAAAAAAGACAAATTATGGCAAACATTGATTTGAACTCGAAGAAGTGGTGCGAATTAGCATATGAAGGCAAGAACCAAGCTTTTGGTGGATTCGTTATCCGTCAAGAAATTGGTAAGCGCCACCTTATCGCTTTCATCACTTCAGTATTGGCTATCGCCTTGGCATTCTATCTTCCCACTCTTATCGAAAAGCTCCCTAAGGAGAAAGAGGCGGAGATTGAATTTACTGTGACCGAGGTTGAGATGGCAAATCTTGAAGATCAAGAAGTAGAAAAGAATGACGAAATTGAGCCTATTGTAGAGGCACCCCCTCCACCTCCCTTGAAGAGCTCTATTAAGTTTACAGCGCCTGTGATTACAGCCGATGAAAACGTATCAGAGGAAGAGGAGATTAAGACTCAAGATGAGATGACACAAACAAGTATTAACATCTCTATTGCCGATGTGCAAGGTGTTGATACTGAAGATGCTCAAGATATTGCTGACTTCCAAGAGGTAATCGCTGAACCCGAACCCGAGGAAGAGAAGCCCTTCGAGGCTGTAGAGCAAATGCCCCAGTTCCCTGGTGGTGATGCTGCCTTGATGAAGTATATCAGTAGCAACCTTAACTATCCTCCTGTAGCTGCAGAGAATGGTATTCAAGGTCGTGTTATCTTGCGTTTCGTAGTATCGAAGACTGGTGAGATTGGTAGCATCCAAGTGCTCCGTAGCCCCGACCCCTCTTTGGAACAAGAGGCTATCCGCGTGGTTAAGAGCATGCCCAAATGGGTGCCCGGTAAACAAAACGGTGTAAGCGTACCCGTTTACTTTACTCTCCCCGTTACATTCCGTCTACAATAATCATCCCTTGTGGTAAATATAAGCGACCTGCCCCAAAAGGCAGGTCGCTTTTTTGTTTCTGCTGTATTAAACTATTGCCCGTGGTTTATGTCTTAAATATACAGTCGTCCTTTTAAGTTTTGTTTATAATAAATAGGCTCCGGATGCTGTAATTTTGCATTGAAAATTACTATATTTGTAGCTTGTTAATATTTACTCAAACTGATAAAGCGTATGAGTGAGGAAATTAAGAATAATAATATTGTAGAAGATCAAGTGGAGAAAAATTCAGAGAAGCCTCATGCTATTCTCATTATCATGGGCCTTATTATGGTTGCTGTGTATATGGGTATGTCGTTTTTGCTTCTCTTTACAACCCTTTTTCAAGGGGTAATGCCGGCGTGGGCGCGTTATTTGATGGGAATTGTATTCTTTGTATACGGTATATTCCGTGGATATAGAGTCTATAAAAGTCATAAATAAGTCTCTTATGAAAAACATATTGTACATAACACTTCTGCTCTTATTCTTGTCGGCGTGTACACCTCGTGTCGAGGTAGATCACAGCATGCACGAGGGGCAAATGGACTTCTATTGTGATGAGTCGTATGCCAATGTCTTGCAGCAGCAAGTGTATGTCTTTACGCGAACCAATCCCGGTGCGTTTGTCTCAATGTCATGCATGACCGAGCGTGATGCTTTAGAGGCACTTTTGAACGATAGTGTTCGTCTCATAACGATGAATCGCCGTCTTACTAAAGGTGAGAAAAATAAAATACTCGAGAATCAGCTCAATACAAACGAAACACACATAGCTGTTGATGCGATTGCGTTTGTTGTCAATAAGAGTAATCCCGACTCGGTGCTTACTACCGAAAATATACGCGATATTCTCACCGGTAAAGTAACACAATGGCGCGAAATATTCCCTGATTCAAAGCTGGGCAAGATACAAGTCATTTTCGATAATCGTAATTCGAGCACAGTGCGTTACGCCGTTGACTCTATATGTGCTCCCGATATGTTGTTTAATGGTGTGTCGGCCGTTGAAAATAGCCTGCAAGTGGTCGATGAGGTGGCCAAGCGCCGTAATGCCATAGGTGTGATGGGCGCAGCTTGGATAGGGGCTATGGACTCGGCTCAAGTGCGAGTAAGGGAACGTGTTTCGCCCGTGCGTATTAAGAAAACACCCGAAGCTCCTGCTTATGGTCCTTTTCAAGCATATATCGCATCGGCCGATTATCCATATTTTAGGTCAATTTATTTGATTAATACCGAAAGTAATAACGGACTTTGCACAGGATTTACTATCTTTGTGGCCGGACAACGAGGACAGAAAATCTTCGAAAAATCAAACATATCTCCAGCTCGTATTGAAGAACGTGTGGTGAATATTAAAGACGAATTTTAATCAAACATAAATAACAACTGTAGACATGAAAATGAAATTTTTTGCCGCGCTGACACTTGTTGTTGCTACAGTGACAGCTGCGTTTGCCAGCGATTACAAAGATGGTATCGAGTATTTCAAAGCTGGTCAAATTGAAAATGCTAAGACTATTCTTGAGCGTACAATCAACGATGCTACTACTAACAAGGCTGAGGCCTACTACTACTTGGGTGAGATTGCCTTCGTAAACAAAAACTACGAAGAGGCTGCTAAGTTCTATGCCGAAGGTTTGGTTGTTGATCCTGAGTATCGTTTCAACCTCATTGGTCAAGGTAAACTTCAACTTATGAGCGATGCAAAGGCTGCTGCTAAGACTTTCAAGGAAGCTGTTAAAGGCTATAAGAAAGAGGCTTTGGCTCCTCTTCAATTGGCTATAGCAAAGGCTTACTATGAGACAGCAACTCCTGGTTACGATAAACCTCTTGCTCAAGCTAAGAAGGCTAACTCTCGTCTTGCCGATATTTATGTATTCGAAGGCGACATGTTTGCTGCCGATGGCAACAAAGGTCAAGCTGCCGGTTACTATGAGATGGCTAAAAACTTCGATGTAAACTGCGTTGAAGCTTACATCAAATATTGCCATGTGTATTTCGATATCAACTCACAAATGGCTATCGCCATGCTTGAGGAGTTGAATCAACTCGCTCCCAATTCAGCTCTTGCACAACGTGAGTTGGCTGAGGCATACTACAAAGATAAACAATACACTCGTGCTGCAGCAGCCTATGAGCACTATGTTGCCAACCCCAACCACTTTGCTGAAGACCGCGTGCGTTTGTCTACTCTCTTGTTCTACGGTAAGCGTTTCGATGAGTCGTATGCACTTGCACAAGAGATCCTTGCTAACGATCCTTCAAACTTTGTGCTCAATCGTATTGTGATGTACAACCTTTACGAAACAACTAAATACGAAGATGCTCGTGAGGCTGCTCGCAAGTTCTTTACACTTACTCCTGGTAAGAATCAAGTATTCATTGACCGCGACTACAAGTGTTATGGCGATATCCTCATGAAGCTCAAAATGAGCAAAGAGGCTGCGGTTGCTTATATCAAAGCTTACGAGTTGGATAAAGAAGAGATTGCTTATCTTATGGATGTAAGCCGTGCATACGAAACTGCCGAGATGTTTGCTGAGGCTATCAACTACTTCGATATGTATATCGATGCTGCTGGTGACGATGTTCGTATCATGGACTATTTCCGTTTTGGTCAAACTTGCTATCGTGTAGGTATGGCCGATACAATCAATGGTGGTCAATATCTTATCATAGCCGACACTCTCTTTGCATCTGTAACAGAGAAGGCTCCCGAAAACTACCTCGGTCACCAATGGCGTGCTCGTGTAGCTGCTGCTCGCGACCCCGAGACAACACTCGGTCTTGCTAAGCCCTATTACGAAAGAACTATCGAGGTGCTCGATACCAACGTGGCTCCCAACAAAGCTCAAATCGCTGCTTACATCGAGTGCTACAAGTATCTTGGTTACTTCAACTATTTGAAGGCTTATGCTGAGCCCGCTAAGGCAAATGAATACAAAGAGCAAACTCGCTACTATTGGAACAAGATGCTCGAGTATGATCCCAACAATGCTGAGATCACAGAAGCTCTTAAGAACCTCTAATAATATTGAGTTATACATACCCCAAAATAGTCGATGCCTTGCATCGGCTATTTTTTTTTATAGCCATTACGCCACTTAGTAATGGTGGGTCTTCCCCCCCCCTATATTATATAATGTATATATATAATAATAGATATAGAGGGTAGGAAGGGGTTTTGGGGTAGTTTCGGTAATTTTTGCGATAAAGTTGAGTAGGAGTTATCTCAATAGTGAGGTCTGGGAGAAGAATTTTGCACTTTTCTAAAAATAATTTTAAGGGTATTTGGGGGATAAAACATGCTATCAAGCGAAAAAGTTCAAAAAGGGGTAAAAAATTTTCGTGTTATAACTATCTGATAATAAGGGTAAATAAAAATTCTTTAAAATTTTCTTGAAAAAAAGATTGAAAATAATTTGGTAGTAATGAAAAAAGCAGTACCTTTGCATCCG
>CAJGDT010000115.1 GCA_904502265.1 uncultured Barnesiella sp.
AGTAACATGAAACTAATTCGCAATATATGGCTACTGTTGATGGTGTTATTAACATCGTCGTGTGGCGAATTGTTTAACCTCAACGTAAATGATGCGGCACCACCGGATGGAATTGTCTTGTCGCATCATGATGTAGATGTGCTGGTAGGCGACTCGATCTTTTTTGAGGCTAAGGTTTATCCCGACACGTCGGTAGTTTCATATAGATGGGCGATAATAGGCGACGAGAGTGTAGGAAAACTGGTGGGTACATGGTTCTATGCAACTGCACCTGGCGAGATACAAGTGCAAGCAGTGGCCGAGAACATCGACCTTATTGACGACACGCTATACGCTGTCAAGGATATGTGTAACATCAATGTCTTTGATTGGACTGAAGGTCCGGATCAAAGCGAATATCTTTATGAAACCATTGTATATGCATCGCTTGTCATAGATGATGTTGATGTTACCAATGCCATCGACGATATTGAGGTTGTAGCTGTAGTAGATGGCGAGGTAAGAACACATGCACAAATGAAAGAGGCGTATGGAATAAATTACCTACTCTTCCGTATAGGCTCGTATTGGCCTGGGGAGATTGCTACTTTAGAGTGTTATCATCCTCAACTCCACGAGAGGTTTGTATTTCAAGAGGTGAAACTCAATGGTGGCACATACGGACGTTTGTCGGAGTTGGTAGAACTCGTTGGATATAGTAAGGACTAATAAAAAACTTTGAGATATGAAAAAGTTGAAGTTGGTACTATTAGGATTGCTGGTCAGTCTTGTAGTAAATGCAGAAGATGAGATGAAACAATATGATAAGATTACCTTGAAACTTGTGGATGGTACATCTTATGATATACCCATTGATGGTAATTCGTATATTTATTCTTGCATAGAAAACGAAGGAGAAAACAATGTTCAGGTAATATACATAAATGGCGACCAACAGAAGTATAAGTTTCGACGCGACGAGATTCTCTCGCTATCTTGTATACCCCTTCCGGCAGGAATAGAATATATTGAGCCCGAGAAGATGGATAACATGCGCTATGAAGAGGGTGTGTTTAAGTTCACCGAATCTCTGCACGGCGAGTTCCTGTCGGTGTATGATATATCGGGTCGTTTGATTCAATATACTCAGATTACCGCCAACTCGAGAATATCGCTCGAACACCTTCCGCAAGGAATATATGTGGCCAAAGTTAATAGCGAAACCATTAAAGTTGCAGTAAGATGAAACGATATATAAGACATATAATATTGTTGGTTGTGGCATGGCTATCGGTCTTGCCCAATGCTGTTGCTCAAGTAGATTTGCAAAGCTCGTTTATGGTAATGCGCACCGACGATCAGATAGAAGGTGTACTCGAAGGTGGTGAGTGGATTATTCGCTTCTCTGATACCGATACGATGGGCAACTTGTACTCATATCCTGTAGCTATGAGTATACAGAGTGTTGCTAACCCTGATACGTGTTACGTGCCATTGGAGAAAGTTGATAGCGTGTTATTCCAACTTCCCGCCAATGAGATGGAGACTGATGTGTTTGAGTTGACCGAGTCACACCTCAAATATATCATATCGACTGATAGTGTCTCAACGGTCGATTTCCGTATAGATTGTGTATCGAAGGTAGACCTACCTCGCGTAGGGCAGAAAGTAATATGCAACATCCTGCGCGACCCATTACCATTTGGCTTAGTGGGGCGTGTAAAATCGTTTAATGTAAGTTACGATGACGGTTGGGTAAGAATGGTGTGCGAACCGCTTACAATCAGCGATATATATACCCGATACTATGGTGTGTCGGTCTCGGACCTAAACGGAGGTAATCCCCAAGAACCCTCCAAAACACGCCGATTGGCCCCAAGCAATTTGGGATTGGATATGTCGCCGTTGGCCGATGAGGACGATGAAAAAGATAATATCTCTTTCAACGAATATTTTATTCTAAAAAAAGACGGTGATCCAACATTTACCAATACCCCGTCGCAATTGGGCGGAGACCATCTCATTGAAATCGGTGTAAACCTGAATGGAAAGGTTAAGGTGCATCATATTGCAGCTATAGATAAGACGACTGGTAAAGAGTACAAAGATATATTTGTAACCATTGATGTTCTGGCAGAGTTCCCATGCAAATTTCATATTACCAAGTTCGATCCTGTAAAGAATGATTGGGAGAAAAGAGGTTTTAAAGCTGAAAATGAAATAGAACTTCCAACACCTCCTATACCTACTCCTATACCGGGTTTGTCGGTTATGCCCGAGATGGGGTTTCAATATGGAGCCGATGTACAATTGTTTTTAGAAATATCACCACAAATACCTATTCGTAAAAAAGTAGGCGTTCGTATCAATGGAGCAATTCCTAGTGGCATTTGGGAGGATTTACCCGGTGGTCAAAAGCCAGAAAAGGAGTTAGCACAGCATATATCGCTATTGATTAAAGGCAACGCATTTGTGGGTCCTTATATAAAGGTTTCTCTCAGTTTGGCTCAAGTATTGGCCATGGGTATTAAAGTGCAACCCAAACTTTCGCTCGAAGGTTCTTTGCAGTTCAATCCCGGACACATGATTGGATATCTGGATGAAATTACGCCGGATAATATATCTATGATGAAAACCAATTACGATAATTTTACTAAAAATAATCGTTTCGAAGCCAAAATCGGTGTAGCATTGGATGGCCTTGCACGATTGCAGTTGTGGAAGTCTGGAGTGCAATTCTCTCTGGTAGAGTTTCTTAAGGACATCGGCGCATTGAAGGGCGACCCGTTTATGTTCCCGGCATTTTCTATCTCGGCTCTATCTCCGTTTGAGGTCGTAGATAATATGTTTATGTCAATAGGGGAGGATGATTACTATTCGGCTACGTTTGAAACTGCTTTTAACGACCTTTCCGTCTTTACAAGTTATGCCAAAGGTGGCTTGTTCTTATTGGATAAAGAGAACAAATTGCTGGTAAAAAGCGAGATAGCATCCAATGATGACATTTACGACACCAACAATACATTCTCATTTGGACAGAAGTATAGAGGCGAAACTGTTGGTGTATACCCATATTTGCACCTCGATTATACCGGATATATGACTCCGGGGCAAATTGAAAGAATGTACATCCCCTTCCATCCCGAGTTAAGCATTGAGGGCGAAAAAACATTCGACAAAGTAATTGTTAAGGCAACTTACCCCGATGAAGAGGTGGTGAATAATCACAATAAGTACTACAACCAAGTAGGCGTGCAAATCAGAGCTTTGGATGACTCAAAATCGGTTCGCTTGCCATTCAACATGATAGGATCGACCTTTACCGAAACGATAGATCGTAGCGTATTTGCCGAACACATGGGCGAGAATGCAACCAAGGCCTATGTGAGTGCCTATATATATGATAAGGATGACGATAAATATAGCTATAGTGATGAAATAATAATGGAGTATGAAGACTATTCAAAACCTCAAACACTTGAAGCTACCAATATTACTTGTACAACAGCTCGTTTAAACGCACGTTTGCATGAAAGTACTGTGTTTGAAGTATTGGGTGATGATAAGAATCGATTCGGATTCCTATATCATATTCCGGGAGTATCGGGTACAACCAAAGAGGTCGAGTATAAAGGCTCGGATTGGCCTAGTGGATTGCCCGACGACACTTACTATCTCGACGTAACCGGGTTAAGAGCCGGCACCCAATATGAGTACTATGCCTACACCCGTATCAATGGTATGAGATATGACGGCGAGAAGTTCTTCTTGATTACCGAGTCGCCTATGTCCAATTTGCGATATGAGTCTGGCACCAACTTTGCAATTGTATATGCCGATATCGCTGCTGAGTATATCGATGAAAGTATTCGCAAAGACCTATATTTTGAAATTGTTGAGTATGGTAAGGATTTTGCCGAAGCTGTAGGAAAACGAGTGGGGGAAACTGATTGGACATACAATGATGATGGAAGTGCCACTGTCGATGTGATGTTCACGGACCTTCTTCCCGATCAATTGTATCAATATCGTCTTGTTATGATTGATGTAAATGACAATAAAATAATCTCTGAGGTTAATTCATTGATTACAGATAAAGTTTCGCTTACAGCAACAACCAAAGGCGCTACTGTAAATGGAAATACTGTTAAAATTACAGGCTCTTTGTCGCCCGACTTGGTTGATTTGTTGGTGAGCCAAGGTGTAGAACATGTATATTTTGACTACTCAAAGAACGAGGACTTCTCTTCAGCCAATATTGTTAAACTCAGTCTCAATTCATTCGACTACTCGACAACATTGAGCAACTTGAGCTACGGAACAATATACTACTATCAATTCTATGCGATAGACCTTGACGAGACACGTTATGAGGGCGATGTGTTGACATTCGTAACCGACGATGCTCCCGTTGAAAATGTTGAAGAGTGTTACACGTTGCCGGCTACAGTAGAAGATGCCGATGTAATCATGACCGGCGGCGTACCTTCGGCTACGTTGACCGCCATAGAAAAAGGCGTATATAAGAATATGCAATACGGTTTTGAGATAGCCGAAAGTCAAAGTGACTTAACCGGAAAGAAACCTACATTTGCTACCGACAAAATCGACATGGATACCGGTATGTTTACAATTAAAAAGGTGTTGCAACCCAATACCGTATATTACATCCGTGCAATGGTATTCTTTAATGATAAGTGGGTAGTAGCTCCCGAAATCGTTACGGTGAAAACAGCCGTCTTTGATCCGGGACTGATACCACCCGATGTGAAATAGTAATAGCCCCCAATAACACCAGCCTGCACATGTGCGCAGGCTGGTGTTGTATGTAGCAACTATGATAGTAAAGGCAAGTAAAACCGCTTGCCTAACTCTATCGTTATGTTTTTAATGCTAACATTTAACGAGGACGTGCCAAGATTTTGTTTCAGGGGGCACGTCCTCGTTGTTTAATGAATACCTTGCCTAACGGTTTGGGTGTCTTACTTTACCTCTATGCGCTTGGGTTCGGCGCTGACGGTAGCATGATTTTTGGGGATTGTAATGGTGAGTACGCCATTGTTTTGTGTGGCGTGTATCTCATCTTTGTTCACATTCTCGGGCAGGATGAGTGTTTGTTGAAACTGCGAGTAGGCGAATTCGCGACGCAAGAATTTGCCCTTTTTCTCATGCTCGTCGTGGTTGCGACTCTCTACGGTAACTATGAGTTGGTCGTGTTTGTCTACCGTCACGCAGAAGTCGTCTTTGGTCACGCCCGGTGCAGCTATCTCTACGATATACTCTTTTTCGGTTTCGACAATGTTGAGTGCCGGAGCCGAGGCGCTGGTCTTGGCTATCCATTCGTTGCCGAAGAAATCGTTGAAGATACCGGGGAGCCAATTTTGTGTACGTTTAGCTGGAGTTGTCATAATTATTTATTGTTTAGGGTTGTGTACTAATAACAAGCGATACTGTGTATTGGTTTGCCTTGCTCGCTGCAATATTGAACATATTGGAGTGTTGAATCGCTTACTTTAAGAATAAAAAACTTATCTTTGTAACATTATAACACGATAAGCCATGAAAGAAAGATATTTGTTTTGGTCTATTTGCGTG
>CAJGDT010000116.1 GCA_904502265.1 uncultured Barnesiella sp.
CCTTTGATCTTTTCGGGTTGGAATGTAGCCGATACACCATTGGGCTTAGTAAGTTGCAACTTCAAGGTGATGTCGCCGGGACGCAAATATGCATCGCGAGTTTCAGTTTGTGTAATGATGATATTGCGACCTTCCGATGAACTTACTGTTGCTTCATATTCAGAAAAGTAGTCCTTAAAGGCATCGGTGTAGTTGATTGTAAACTTAACATGTCCCAAAGAACATAATACATCAACAGAACTTGTTTCGTGGTCGCGAATCGTAAATTTTGACTCGCCCACAAAGTATGGTGTCAAGAAGCCTTCATCTTCGAGTGAACCATACTCGGCCTTAAGTACATAGTTGCCTATGTCATAGGTCTCATCAGGGTTGATGTTGTTAATACTACTCCATTTTCGGCTGTAATTGCCGTCCTCACTTTTTAGTGTGAGCTGGAAGTCTTCTGCGCTGGGATTTACGGATTCTTCCGTTGTGCTTCTCAATACAGGTATAACCTCAGTGTTGGTCGATAGCGAAACGTTAAAGCTACCTTTACCATTGGTTGGACTGTATGACTCAGTGTTGCATGAGCCAAGTAAAGAAAGCATTCCCGCGAATAAAAAAATTCCTAAATTCCTTTTAATCATAAGATTAGATTTTTTTAAAACGTTCAAGTTTGCTATAAAATATTCTGCAAAGATACTAAAAATATATATAATAATGAAATTATTATGCATAATGCCTATGTAAAGATATGTAAAGATATCTCATAAGACATATGGACAACACTGTATATGCTATTGTCTATTAACGAAAAACAGCTAACTTTGTAGCTCATTTGTCTGTCAGTCGTAGTTGTATATTGATAAAGATAACCCCCAAAAAGTGCGAGTAAAACAATGAAATCAGCTCTTAAAATAGGTGTAATTGATATTATTGTCGCTGTAGTAGCAGTGTCGATAGTATTGTTATCGATGTTGCCTATAAGCAGAGCTATTGTAATACTACCTGTTTTAGTTGCGGCTTACATTCTTCCATGTATTGTGTATCGTCGCATGTCTTGCTATAGCGCAATAGGGCAGCTCTCGTTAAGTATAGCATTTGTTATGATGGCGTTTTTCTTTATACTTAACCTATGGCAATCGACTGTAGAACTTGGTAGTGCCGATGCGCCATTCCTACTGCATGATGCATATTCGTTTCATCGTCTGGCTCAAGATATTGCACATGATACTGTAAGTGTATATTCGCCTATAGTTCCATATTGGGGTTATCCCTATTTTCTCTCTTTGTGGATGAAATTGGGTGTAAACGATATTGCATTCCCCATTATTGCCAATATTTTTGCTTTACTTGTAGCTTTGTTGCTTGTAGGTCAATGTGTGGAGTTTGTTGTGGGAAATACTACTTATACTGTGCGTATGGCCGGTTATGCAATGATGCTTACTGCTATGGTGCCAGGTGTGATGGCTACTGCTACACAATTGTCAAAAGAGCCTTTTGTTATCGTGTCATTGCTGCTCTGTATTAACGCATTATATGCTATTAAACAGCGCCATCGGATGGTTATGTATGTTGCGATGCTACTTATTGGGCTGATTGTGTTGTCATTGTGCAGGCCTACATATTTATATATTTTGCTCATATATGTATTAGCTATATGGTTGTATAAGTTTAAGAAAGCCGATATTGCCCCCTTTGTTCTATTAATTCTATCGGTGATAATAGCTCTGTATGTAGGATTACAAAACAGTTGGTGGGGCGATGCCCAATTTGTAAGTGGATATATGGCACGAGAGGGACATGCAAGCTTCTCGTATGGCGAGAGTCAGAAACCTTTTCTTCAACTTATAGGTGAGTATAACGAATATACCAATATAGCCAAAATACTCATATTGCCTGTTACTGTAGCAGTGCAATTTATGATACCCTTTCCATTTGAGACTGTTCCGGATTTCTTCGGAATGCCATTGTCCAATGCCTATCATCGCATGAGTTACTTATGGTATTTGTCAGCACTTCCTATGTTGCTGTTCTTTATATTGCATCTATTGCGAACAGGGGGTATCCGATTAAATTTGATTGCATTCGCATCGGCTGTTGCCTATTGTGTACCGGCTCTCATAACCGGAGGCGTGGTGTCTCGATATGCCTTCTGTTTTGTTCCTTTACTCTCTGTAGCAGGAGCTTATGTGCTGGCTCATCTTGCTGCTTACGATAGGAAACAAAAGCACATTGTCTATATATTTTCGGTCGTTTATATTCTTCTTATTTCTATAGCTTTGTATATAGGAGCTCACCCCTCTATAATCTTGTAGTATGATAAGATAGTTTCTACATCTTTTATTATTGAGTGGTTACTTTTGTTATTTTGTAATACTTTGCTTACCTTTGCAATAATAGAGCCTATGTAATGAAAAAGATTCTGATTGTAACATCGTCGTTTCAATTTGTCCGAACGTTTCTTATTCCTCATATAGAATATATGGTGAGAAATGGTTGGATTGTTGATGTTGCATCGGATTATGATGGAATACCTATACCACATGTCAATAAGCTGATAAATATACCTGTTAAGCGCACCCCGTTTCACACTTCCAATGTTGTTGCCATCAAGTGTTTGGCTCAGCATCTTGCAAATGAGAAGTATGATATAATCAATTGTCATACACCTATTGGAGCAATGATAGCGCGATGTGCATCGCATAAGGCTCGACGCAATGGTACGCGACTTGTATATATGGCTCATGGCTTCCATTTTTATAAAGGAGCACCGTTGCTCAATTGGCTTGTTTACTACACAGCCGAGAAGTGTATGGCTCGATATACCGATGCTCTCATTACCATCAATAGTGAAGATAGCAAGAATGCCCGCAACTTATTGAGTGAGATACCCTATCAATACTATTTGCATGGTATAGGATATGATACAAAGCATATAAGAGCGTGTGATAATGCTGATGCGAAGCGATTGCGCGAACAGTATGATCTGCGCGAAGACGATTTTGTGCTGTTGTACATAGCTCGTTATGTTCGTCATAAAAATCACAGTTTTCTTATCAAAGCTTTTGCCGAACTTAAGCAACATATACCTAATGCCAAGTTGTTGTTGCTTGGCCAAGGGGAGTGTATGCATGCTTGTCGTTGCCTGGCACTTAAGTTGGGGGTAGATGAGTCGGTTATTTTTGCCGGCTATAAGGACAATGTGTCCGATTATCTGCGTTTAGCCCATGTAGGTGTTTCTGTAAGTATGATGGAGGGATTGCCTATAGGAGTGCTTGAAGAAATGCTTGTGGGATTGCCTGTAGTAGTCAGTGACATAAGAGGTCACAGAGATCTTATTGATGATGGTCAAAACGGATTGTTATATACTCCTGATGATAAGGCAGATTTGCTAAAGAAACTCATGTATTTATATGAGCATCCTGAGGAGAGAAAGCATATGGGGGCAATGGCACAAAAGAATATGTTGAAATTCTCGGCAGATAATATTGCGCCACAGTTGGTAGAAATATTCGAAGAAGTGTTGTCTTAAACAGTATATATAAGAATAGTGATACCCCGAGTCGAAAGGCTCGGGGTATCGTATTAAGTTGAGAAGCGAAAAGCTGTCATTCAACACGACAATCGGCTGCTCCTCCAAAACCCGATTGACCAAGTGAGTCTCTACACTATTGCGCTTCTCATTTATATAACCATTGTATAGGCATAAAGTTCACGCTTGGATAATATTTTTTGAAAAATAATAGATGAATAAAGGCAAGTGCTGAGAAATTGTGCAAAAAAATACTTAAGTTTGCATCAGGAAAATATAAAAATCAATACACTATCTTATGAAACAATTATTCGCAAACATGGCATTATCGGTATGTGTGGCGCTTGGTGCTACAAACATGGCCTATGCTCAATCATTATCGGATTTAGGAAGACTGCTTGATGGAGGTAAGAAAGAACAAACAGCATCAAGCGAGGATAAAGCCCAAGCAGAGAAAAACTCAACTACTACAAGTGGTAACAGCACATCGGGTTTGGGAGATTTGTTTAATGCATTGAGTGGTGGAAAGAGTGGTCAGTCAACAACTACAACTCCGGCAACCGACACCAAAACAGAGAATGGCTCTACAACTACAGGTAGTAGCACTACATCGGGTTTGGGAGATTTATTTAATGCATTAAGTGGTGGAAAAAGTGGTCAGTCAACAACTACAACTCCGGCAACAGATGCCAAAACCGAGAATGGCTCTACAACTACAGGTAGTAGCGCTACATCGGGCTTAGGAGATTTATTCAATGCACTGAATGGCGGAAAAGGTGGTCAAACTACAACTACCGCTACTCAAACTGATAAAGGTACAACAACTACCGGTGGTAGCAGTACATCGGGTATCGGTGACATACTCAATGCCCTTTCAGGTGGTTCTTCATCGAATGGTTCTTCATCAAATGGTGATGTAATGTCTACCCTTGGCGATATATTGGGAAATGTAATAGCATCAAACACAGAATTAACTGTAGAGAGCTTAGAGGGTGCATGGGTTTATGTAGCTCCTGCATGTAAATTTAAATCGGAGGATTTATTGAAATCGGCAGGTGGAGATGTTGTAGCATCACAAATTTCTAAAGAGTTGGCACCTACATATACCAAGTTGGGCTTTACCTCTGAGGCCTTTGGCTTTAATTTTGAAAATGATGGTGAGTTTATCATGACTTACGGCAAGTTGCCCTTGCCCGGTGAGGCTACAAAGAGCGAAGAGAAAGGTTTCTTTAACCTTGAATTTGTAAAACTTGGAACAATATCGATAGTTACTACACCTGCTTACTTTGAGGTTGTTGGTGATAAGATGGTCGTATTGTTCGAGGCTGATAAGTTTATCAATATGTTCCGTTCGGTAGTAAATACCTTGGGTATTACAACACTCAATACCGTGTTTGAACTGGTCGATAGCTATGACGGAGTGCTTATCGGATTTGAGCTAAACAAACAGTAAATACATTACATACAAAATAATAAGTGCCGGCAAGTTAAACTTGTCGGCACTTATTGTATAATGTTACGATGTATTATTAGAACTTAGGATTCATGCCCAAGTTGTACATCATAAATGAGTAAACATTAGCTTTCTCCTCAATAATCTTGTGACGGGGGCGACCTGCACCGTGACCGGCCTTAGAGTCGATAAGGATGAGGGTGGGGTTCTCGCCACTATCGCAATGTTGCAATTGAGCTGCAAACTTGAACGAGTGTGCAGGAACTACACGGTCATCGTGGTCGGCAGTAGTCACGATAGTAGCGGGATAGGTAACACCCTCCTTGAGTGTGTGCAAGGGTGAGTAGCCCAACAAGTAGCGGAACATCTCCTCGCTATCGTCGGCTGTACCATAGTCACCGGCCCAGCCCCAACCAATAGTAAATTTGTGGTAACGCAACATGTCGAGCACACCAACTTGAGGAATAGCTACAGCAAAGAGGTCGGGACGTTGAGTCATACATGCACCTACGAGCAAGCCACCGTTTGAAGCACCGTTGATAGCCAACTTAGCGGGCGATGTATAG
>CAJGDT010000117.1 GCA_904502265.1 uncultured Barnesiella sp.
CTGCTCCCTATTGAGCAAAATATATCAAACGACTCAATCGACCTTGAAATGTCGATTATGGAAGGTCCTCAAGCACGTATCAACAAGGTTGTTATCAACGGTAATGACCGCCTATACGAGCACGTTATCCGTCGTGAATTGCGTACTAAACCCGGCGAATTGTTCAACAAAACCGACCTCGTTCGCTCGGCCCGTGAGATTGCACAAACCGGCCACTTCGACCCCGAGTCGATGGATATCCAACCCAAACCTAATGCCGAAAACGGTACAGTAGACATTGAGATGAACCTCACCTCTAAGTCTAATGACCAAATTGAGCTTTCGGTAGGTTGGGGACAAACCGGTGTTATCGGTAAACTCAGCTTGAAGTTTACCAACTTCTCTATGCGCAACCTCTTCAACCCCAGCAGCTACAAGGGTATCATTCCCCAAGGCGACGGACAGACATTCACTATCAGCGCACAGACCAACGCCCGCTACTACCAAGCATATAGCATCTCATTTGTTGATCCATGGTTTGGCGGCAAGCGCCCCAATCAATTCTCTGTATCGGCATACTATAGTATGCAAACAGGTATTGAGAGCTCATACTATAACAACAACTACTACAACCCCTACTTGTACGGTGGTTACAACTACGGCTACAACGGTGGCTATAACTACTACGACCAATCATACTACCAGTCGCAGTTGATGAACGCCTACGACCCCTCAAAGTCGTTGCAAATGGCTGGTGTAAACTTCTCGTTCGGTAAGCGTCTTTCATGGCCCGACGACTACTTCACATTTATGGTCGACCTCGGTTATCAAGCCTATATCCTCAAGAATTGGGATTACCTATACTACATGAACACAGGTACATCGCACAGTATTACTCTCGGTGCTACCTTGGCTCGTACATCGCTCGACAACCCTATTTACACTCGTCGCGGTTCACAATTCTCACTCTCGGTACAACTCACACCCCCCTACTCGGCATGGGATGGTAAAGACTACAAGACCCTCTCGCAACAACCTACACAAAAGGCCAAGCAAGAGATGTACCGCTGGATTGAGTACTACAAAATCAAGTTCAAGAGTCGCACCTATACCCCGCTAACCGACCCCAACAACCAATACACACTTGTGTTGATGACTCGTGCCGACTTTGGTTTGCTGGGTAGCTACAACCCCTACAAGAAATCGCCCTTCGAAACATTCTATGTGGGTGGTGATGGTATGACAGGCTCATACACTTACGCCACCGAGACCATCGGTTTGCGTGGTTACGACAACGGTGCATTCACACCCTGGGGTTACGAAGGTTACGCCTACACACGCTTTGCATTAGAGCTACACTTCCCCTTCCTATTGCAACCCTCTACTACAATTTACGGTTTGGCATTTGTCGAAGCCGGTAACGCTTGGCAAGACATAAAAGAGTTTAACCCCTTCTCAGTAAAACGTTCTGCCGGTGTCGGTGTACGTGTATTCTTGCCTATGATTGGTATGCTGGGTATTGACTGGGCATATGGTTTCGACAAAGCATTCGGTACACGAGGCGGTAGCCACTTCCACTTTGTATTAGGTCAAGAGTTCTAACAAGACTCTGCAGTTTTGTTAAATTGAAGTAAGAAATATAGATTTTTGAACATTTGTTTTTAACTTTTTCGCATCATTTTAGTCATAAGTAAAAACAAGTTTGTATAACCTTATAAAAAAAGCCTATATGAGAAAACTCATCATTATTATTAGCGCAATGATCCTTGGCATAGCAAGTGCTTCGGCTCAAAAATATGCACTCATTGACATGGAGTATATCCTTAAGAATATTCCCGCCTACGAGATGGCCAACGAGCAACTCAACCAAGTAGCCAAGCGTTGGCAAAAGGAGTGCGACGACCTCACTAAAGAGGCCGAAACCCTCTTTAAGAATTACCAAGCTGACATGGTATTCCTCACCGACGAGATGAAACAACAACGAGCCGACGAGGTGAAAAACAAAGAGCAAGAAGTAATGGAATTGCGTCGCAAATACTTCGGTCCCGAAGGCGAATTGTACAAGAAACGCGAAAGCCTCATGAAACCCATACAAGACGATATTTACAACGCAGTCAAGAAACTATCGGAAGAACGTGGCTACATGATGGTAATAGACCGCGCATCGTCTACCGAAATCATTTTTGCCTCACCCAAGGCCGACATCAGTAACGATGTGTTGGCAAAATTGGGATATTCAAAATAATATGCGTACATTTGCACACTCTAACACAAATACAAGAATATAAATCTAAAAAAGTATATTATGTTTAAGAAATTAATTATCGCTATTTTGTGTTGCTTGCCCCTCACTATGGTAGCACAATCTTTCAAATTCGGTACTGTAAACACAGGTGAAGTTTTGATGGCTATGCCCGAGCGCGCAGAGGCTGAAAAACAAATGCAAGACCTCACAAAACGCTATGAGGACGAGTTTGTAAAACTTCAAGAAGATTTCCAAAAGAAATACGTTGAATTCCAATCAATGGGCGACACAATTCCTGAAGCTATCAAAATTCGTCGTTCAGAAGAGATTCAAACAATGTACCAACGCATCGAAAGCTTCCGTCAAATTGCCGACCAAGACCTCGCTAAGAAACAAGAAGAGTTCATGATCCCCATCCAACAAAAGTTGATGGATGCTATCCAAGCTGTAGGTAGCGAAAATGGCTTTACATACATCTTCGATGCCAATGCTGCATACTACAGAGGTGTAGGTAACGAAGACGTTACTCCCCTTGTTAAAACAAAATTGGGCATCCAATAAGATACGATACAAACGGGGTAATCCCGACAACGTATAGAAAATCCTAAAAGCTGTGTCGGGCTTCAAAATACCCGATACAGCTTTTTTACCAAACAACAACCTATGTCGCCAAAAAATATTTCTAAAGCTCCTATTGGTATTTTCGACTCAGGATATGGTGGACTCACTATCCTATCCGAAATACGCCGTGCACTGCCCCAATACGATTACATCTACCTGGGCGACAATGCCCGTGCTCCATACGGAACACGATCTTTTGAGATTGTATACCGTTTCACTCTTGAAGCCGTACAATACCTTTTTGACCAAGGTTGTCAATTGGTAATATTGGCCTGCAACACAGCTTCGGCCAAGGCTCTTCGCACAATACAACAAAAAGACCTCCCTCACATCGACCCCAATCGTCGCGTGTTGGGTGTTATTCGACCCACTGTCGAAATTCTCGAAAACATCACTCACAATGGGCATATAGGACTATTAGGCACCCCCGGAACCATCAATTCACAATCGTATACAGCTGAGGTTGCCAAGTTATACCCCCAATACACGGTATACGGACAAGCATGTCCTTTATGGGTACCGCTTATTGAAAACCACGAGATAAACAGCGAGGGAACAAACTTTTTTGTAAAGAAATATATTGATGAACTGCTGGCTCAAAGCAACCTTATTGACACTGTGATATTGGGTTGCACACACTACCCTTTATTATACCCCTTCATTCGCAAGCACCTGCCCGAGCATATCAACATCCTATCTCAAGGCCAACTTGTCGCCAATAGCCTCAAAGACTATCTGCAACGACACCCCGAGATAGAACAACGATGTTCGCTCAACGGTCAATGCACATTCCTCACTACTGAATCGAGCCAAAAGTTTACCGAAACTGCTACATTCTTTTTACAAGACACCATTACTGCCCAACAAATCGAATTGGGATAAAACATTAAATATGGAAAAGAAAAATATCGAAGGTGTTCGCATCAACAAGTACATCAGCGACTATGGTTTCTGCTCACGACGCGAAGCCGACAAACTCATTGAAGACGAGCGCGTAACTATCAACAACCGCCTTGCTACTCCCGGCGACCGAGTAACCGACAGCGACAACGTGCGTATCGATGGTGAGCACTTGGCCTTTGTGCCCCGCGAAGCTCGCCCCAAGAAACACCGTTGGGGACCGCCTCGCAACGTAGAGACTACCGAAGAACAACCCTCACGCCGCGCCGGACAACGAGGTGCAGTGCGCAACAGCAAGCCCTCATCGGGTGCTAAGAAACCGGCCACTGCTACCAAGGCAGCATCACCCAAGGCTTCACGCCCCACAGCAAAGACTACCAAGCGCAAATAACAAACAATTAGTAACGGTCAATACACAATATTAACCCCACCTCATCTGATGAAACAACGTCGTGCAATAGAACTTTTAGCCCCGGCCAAAAACGCCGATACCGGTATAGAAGCCATCCTTCATGGAGCCGATGCCGTGTATATAGGTGCTCCTCGCTATGGTGCCCGTGCTGCTGCCGGATGTACTACAGCCGACATTGAACGGCTATGCACCTTTGCCCACACCTATAACGCCCGCGTGTATGTCGCCCTCAACACGATACTATACAAGGAAGAGTTGGAGGATGCACGTCGCATCATCTATGAGTTATACGATGCCGGTGTAGATGCTCTTATCGTGCAAGATATGGCACTACTCGAGCTCGACTTACCTCCCATTGCCCTACATGCAAGTACGCAGTGTGACAACCGTACCCCCGAGAAAGTACAATTCCTGGCCGATGCAGGTTTCTCTCAGGTAGTGTTGGCTCGCGAGTTGTCGCTCGATACTATACGCAACATAGCACAACACACCAACGTACCCCTCGAGGTGTTTGTTCACGGAGCATTGTGCGTGAGCTATAGCGGACAGTGTTACCTCAGTGCCGCCCTCAACGGTCGTAGCGCCAACCGTGGCGAGTGTGCTCAATGTTGTCGCCTACCCTATACACTTATCGACGGCAACGGAAAGACCATTGCTCGCGATAAACACCTACTATCGCTCAAAGACCTCAACCAAAGCAATCGCCTTGAAGAGTTGATAGATGCCGGTGCTACATCATTCAAAATCGAAGGTCGTCTCAAAGACGTTACCTACGTCAAGAACATCACAGCATACTATCGCCAAGAACTTGACCGCATCATAGCCCGCCGCAGCGACGAACTATGCCGTGCATCCGATGGAGTATCAACCATAACCTTCACTCCCAATCCGCACAAGAGTTTCAATCGTGGATTTACACACTACTTCCTTGATGGTCGCACACCCGAACCTATCATACAACCCCACTCACCCAAGTCTATGGGCGAATATGTGGGCACAATACAAGGCGTAATAAACAATCGAGCTTACCGCTACAATGGCAATGTAGAATTGCATAACGGCGATGGACTATGCTACATCGACAAGGAGGGCAACTTCCACGGATTTCGCATCAACCGTGCCGAGGGTCGCACCCTACACACGGCTACACCACAAAGTATTGAGAAGGGCACTGCTATCTACCGCAACAGCGACCACGACTTCGACAACGCCCTGCAACGCCCCACAGCACAGCGCCACATTGAGGTTGAGGTTACCCTAACGGAACAACCCGAAGGATTTGCCCTCACCATCAGCGATGGCAA
>CAJGDT010000118.1 GCA_904502265.1 uncultured Barnesiella sp.
CATAGATTATTCGGCTTGGTTTTTCAACTCAGTATAAGTGAGGATGGGGTTCTTAGCCGCTGTAGTCTCGTCAAGACGACGCACAGGAGTATTGTGGGGTGCTGACTTCAACTCTTCGGGCATAGTACGTGCCTCCTCGGCAATCTTCTTCATGATAGAGATAAACTCGGTAATAGTCTCAAGCGACTCGGTCTCAGTAGGCTCGATCATGATTGATTGGTGGAACAACAAGGGGAAGTAGATTGTGGGAGCGTGGTAGCCATAGTCGAGCAAACGTTTGGCGATATCGAGGGTAGTTACACCTGTAGATGTATCGGCCAAACCATCGAATACGAACTCGTGCTTGCACAAGGTATCGATAGGCAACTTATAGCCGCCCTTCAACTCTTCCTTGATATAGTTTGCGTTGAGAGTAGCCAAAGGACCGGCATAGCGGATATTCTCCTTACCCAAAGAGAGAACATAAGTATAAGCACGTTGCAATACACCATAGTTACCCAAGAAGCCCGATACTTGACCTATAGCTTCAGGACCATTGTATATCTCGTATCGACCCTCGGCATTGCGAATAACGCGAGGACTGGGCAAGTACTCGGTAAGGTGAGCTGCCACACCTACTGCACCCGAACCGGGACCACCACCACCGTGGGGAGTTGAGAAGGTCTTGTGCAAGTTGAGGTGAAGAATATCAAATCCCATATCACCGGGACGGCAACGACCCAACAAGGGGTTCATGTTAGCACCATCGTAGTAGAGCAAACCACCACAGTCGTGTACCATCTGAGCAATCTCGAGAATGCGAGTCTCAAACAAGCCCAATGTATTGGGGTTGGTCATCATGATACCGGCAATAGTATCATCGAGTACCGAGCGCAACGACTCAATATCGATAGTACCATCGGGGCGAGATTTTACCTCTACAACATCCAATCCACACACTGCAGCACTGGCAGGGTTAGTACCGTGAGCGCTATCAGGAACGATAACTTTGGTACGTTTTACATCACCACGCAAGAGGTGGTATTGACGCATAATCATCAAGCCTGTGAGCTCACCGTGAGCACCTGCAAAGGGGTTGAGAGTACACTCGGCCATACCTGTAATGGTGGCAAGCGAACGATTCAACTCGTAGTAGAGTTCAAGTGCACCTTGAGTAGTCTCAACGGGTTGTAGGGGGTGAAGATTCTTAAAGCCGTTAAGAGCGGCCATCTCATCATTGATTTTGGGGTTGTACTTCATGGTACAGCTACCGAGGGGGTAGAAACCGGTATCAACACCAAAGTTCATATTTGACAAGTTGGTATAGTGACGTACCACGCCCAACTCATCTACTTGGGGTAAGCCAGTGTCGGTAGTACGACGCAAACCCTCGGGAATGTCACAAGTGTGCTGTGCCCATGGGTTGCGGGGAAGCGAGTAGCCTATACGTCCCTCTTTCGATAATTCGAAAACTAATCTATCGTAGTATTTCATGGTTACAGTGTATTAATGACATTAATCAAACGGTCTATCTCTTCGGGAGTGCGACGTTCGGTCACGCAGAACGATACGTAGCCCTCTTCGGTTTGCAATGCACCGAAGATACCCTCACGGAGCAATGCCTCTTGCAACTCGGCCACGGGCAAGGTTGTGTTGAGCACAAACTCTTTCAAGAAGGGTTTGTCAAACACGGGAGTAAACTTACCTGTAGCAATCAAGCGATTGTACAACTCGTGAGCACCACCATAGCTCATCTCATTTACCTCTTTGAGACCACGAGGACCCATCAATGCGAGATAAATGGTTACATACAACGACATGAGCGATTGGTTAGAACAAATGTTACTTGTAGCTTTCTCACGACGGATGTGTTGCTCGCGAGCTTGCAATGTGAGTACAAATGCACGCTTACCATCGACATCGCGAGTAGCACCTACCACACGTCCGGGCAACTTACGTACATGCTCTTTCTTACATGCCAAGAAACCTACATACGGGCCACCATAGTTCATGGGCATACCCAATGTTTGACCATCACCGCAAGCAATATCAGCACCCCACTCACCGGGAGTCTTAACTACAGCGAGTGCCGAAGGATCGGCATACACCATAAAGAGGGCCTTTTGCTCGTGCATAGCATCGGCAAAACCGGTAAAGTCTTCGATGATACCATACTTATTGATAGCGGGAACCAACAAACCAGCTACATCACCGGCAGCAAGCTCAGCCTTAACAGCCTCGAGCGATGTTGCACCATCAACATGAGCAAGAGTTGTGATATTGATACCACGATACTTGGCATAAGTATCTATAACACGACGTACGTTGACGGGCAATGTATCGGCCACAAGTACGCGAGTTTTCTTACGAGTAGAAGCAAGAGCCATCATCACAGCCTCGGCAGCAGCAGTAGGGCCATCATACATAGAGGCATTGCTACAATCCATACCGGTAAGAGATGCTATCATGCTTTGGAACTCAAAGATGTAGCGCAATGTACCTTGTGAAATCTCAGCTTGGTAGGGAGTGTATGCAGTGATAAACTCAGAGCGTTGCAACAAATAAGGTATTACCGAGGGAGCATAGTGATCATAAGCACCTGCACCGGCAAACACAGTAAGGTTGCGGTTGCGGCTCTCCAAGTCGGCAAAGCGACGACGTATTTCCTCCTCGCTATATGCCGAGGGAAGGTCATACTCTTTGTCATCCGAGAAGAATACTTCTTTGGGGATATCGGCATAAAGATCGTCGAGCGACTTCATGCCGATACGTGCCAACATAGCTTGTATATCTTCCTCGGTATGGGGAAAATATGAAAAACTCATAGTAGGGCGTGGATTAGTGTTCGTTAGCGCAGAAAGCCTCATAAGCAGCAGCATCCATCAAGCCTTCGAGCTCGGCTGCATCGCTCATCTCTACTTTCATAATCCAGTTCTCAAAAGCATTCTCGTTGATAAGTTCGGGGCTATCCTCGAGAGCTTCGTTAATCTCAACAACAGTACCGCTAACGGGAGAGATAAGGTCGCTGGCAGCTTTTGTACTTTCTACTGCACCAAAATCCTCTTCTTTAGCTACTTCATCATCAACCTCGGGCATATCAACATACACGATGTTACCCAATGCGTGTTGTGCATAGTCGGTGATACCTACAATAGCGATATTACCTTCAACTTTTACCCATTCGTGTGATTCGCTGTAATACAGACCATTCAATACTGTGCTCATAATATTTTTGTTTTTAAAGATTAGATATTTTTGTTTATTTAGGTTTAGAATTATTTTTTATATTTGGCTTCGTAGAAACGACGTTTGCAGATAGTGCCTTTGAAAGTTTTCTTGCGGATGCGCACCTCTACCTCGCTACCCATAGCAGCATACTCTTTGTCAACAAGTGCCACACATACGCTCTTGTCGCAAGAGATTGAGCGATAACCGGTTGTTACGCGACCAACTACCTTACCGTCAACTTCTACTTCATACTCAGCGCGGGGAATTGCCTTGTCGTGGAGTTCGATACCTACCGATTTGCGAGTTACGCCTTCGGCTTTTTGACGAGCGCAAGCCTCTTTACCCAAGAAGTCGTTCTCCTTGTCGAGTTTTACGAACATGCTCAAGCCGGCCTCAACGGGAGTGATGTCAACATCAATCTCATGGCCATAGAGAGGCAAACCTGCTTCGAAGCGCAATGTATCGCGACAACCAAGACCGCAAGCTGCTACCTTACCTTCGTCATAAAGTTTATCCCACAATGCCAAGATTGTTTCGTGGTCGGCATAGAACTCATAACCATCCTCACCGGTGTAACCTGTGCGGCTGGCAATGAGATAGTGGCCATTGTACTCCAACTCCTTGAATGTATAGAACTCGAGGTCGGCAACGGGCAAGCCCAACAAGTTAACAGCTACGTTCTCGGCGTTAGGACCTTGAAGTGCTATTTGAGCTACATCATCCGATGCATTCTCTACTTTTACGTCGAAACCTTCACTTTGCTCACGCACCCATTGGTAGTCCTTAGCAATGTTCGATGCATTGACAACGAGGAGGAAAGTATTCTCGGCTTGCATGCGATACACGAGCAAGTCATCTACTACACCACCGGTAGGATAGAGCATAAAACCATAGAGCACCTTGCCCACGGGCATACCGGCTACTTGGTTCGAGAAGATATAGTTTACAAATTTTTCGGCATCGGGACCTGATACATAAATTTCGCCCATGTGCGATACGTCAAACATACCTACATTGTTGCGAACAGCTTCGTGTTCCTCAATGATAGAAGTATATTGAATAGGCATCATATAGCCTGCAAAGGGGCTCATTTGTGCTTTTAGAGCCACGTGTTTGTCATAAAGACAGGTTTTCAATAGATTGTCCATAAGGTTTTGTTATTAATTGGTTTCTGTAAATATTATCTCTATAAGGTTGTCAGTTGTCATATCTTTAATATATGTGTCGAGGTCAAAGTTGTTCAATGCTTCACGCATCGCTTCGCGCTCAAAGGGCTTGCCTCGCAATAGTTCGTTCAGCTCTTGCGCATACTCTCGTAACACAAAAAAGTCACCCTTAAGTTCCACTTGCTCTATAAGTCCGTGACGGAGGTCTATCTCCACACCCAACTCTCCTGCTTCGCAGTGGCGCATGCCTGAGTTGAAGCTATAACGTGGATTGCGACCATATATAAAATCGTCATCAAGGTATGTCTGCTCAATGGCTTCGATTGCAACAATCTCCTCGTCGGTAAGCATGCGTTCGCCATCACATAAGGTATCTATCATGTGCTTCTTGAAATCCTCGATACTCATATCGGTATGCTCGACAAGGTTGGTAACACGTTGACGAACAGATGCCACACCTTTACTTTGCAACTTCTTATTGGAGGGTGTAATGGCATTTTCAAGATGATCGAAATTGACATCGAAGAGCATGGTACCATGCACGATACTGCGACCGGGGAGTTGATAAAAAGCATTACCCGACACCTTGCGACCATCGACCAGAATATCGTTACGACCCGACACTTGTGCTCCAATACCGGCTTTTTGCATCGCATAGGCTATGCGTCGCATATAGGTATCGAAAACAAAACCTACCGAGTCGCCGTCCTTGATATACGACAGCATGATATTACCCATATCGGCATATACACAGCCACCACCGCTCTTGCGACGGAATATAGCAATATCATTCTCCTTGCAATAAGGTAGATTTATCTCAGCTTCAAGTACTTGATTACGACCAAAGATGACAGTAGGAGTAACTTGCCACATAAAAAAACACTCCTTCTCATCAAGACAGCGCGCCACATACTCCTCCATTGCCAAATAGAAGACCAGCCTGCGCGGACGATTGTCGGGTAAAATGATGTGTTTCATAGGTTCTTAAGGTTAACAACTTTCAAAGATACACATCTTTTTTTTGTAAACCATAAGAAAGGTTCGTTTTTTTTCTTTTTTCGCAAATATTAGGTGC
>CAJGDT010000119.1 GCA_904502265.1 uncultured Barnesiella sp.
ATGGTACTGCGCAAGTGGGAGAGTAGGCAGCCGCCACTTAAATCGCCCTGACAACGAAAGTTGCCGGGGCGATGTTTTTTGTATTCGAATGACACTGCCGGCGGAGCTAAGTGCCTGCACAGACATGCATTTGTGCCATGTGGTAATGATATATTTTCAAATTTGAGTGAATGCGTACAATGTTGCTAAGCTATAAAAGCACGCCCCACTCAGATAGTCCTGAATGGGGCGTGCTGTGATGGTTTATTGTAATATTAGTTTAGGTATCGCTTGTTGCCGGTGGTTGTCGGTTCTTCGTCCTTTATAAGTGCTTGAGGGGGCTTGTTTTCGATGAGATAGAATATGTATAGGAATTCGTTAATACATGGTGCCAAGATATTGTTGATAATGAATTCATCGCTAATACCCTCATTGATGCAATCTACGCGAGATATGAGTATTTGCTTGGTTTGAGGTACATATTGAATGGTACTCATATCTACGTGTGTAATGAGTTCCATAATGTAGTATGATAGCTCCATCTCTTCTTCTATGGTTTCTACGTCGCATGGTATGAATACTTCTAATGCCACGTAGTTATCGTCGCCTATAAGATGGTTTTCACCGTTTTCGGTTACGTTTATGTTGATACTGAGTTTATCTCCGTCGTCAGTATCGATGCTTGCTTCGAAGATAAAAAGATTTTCTTCATCTATTACTTCACACTCAAAACCCATGCTTGAAACGAGTGTGTGTAGTCGCTTGAGTGCTGCTGGTATGTTTTTTTCCTTTTTCATTGTCTGTATCAATCTTTGAGATAATATACTACAGATGTAACGACACGCACATTCTTGAGGTATGGGGTGTATTGATCACGATCGGTAATGGAGAATTGACCTTGTGTGGCTGTTTTGATTTTACCTAATTTGCTGTCCGAATCTGTTGCAAACTGTTCGGCAGCTTCGCGAGCGTTGCGTGTTGCTTCGGCAATCATGTCGGGCTTGAGATCATTAAGTCCGGTAAAAAGGTAGTTTACTTGTGTATCATACTCGCCCGATACTATGGCAATGCCTTTATCAAGTAGTTCGCCTTGCTCGGCAATAAGATTGCGAACCAACTCGACTTGTTGCGATGATACTGTGATAACAGAAGTCAGATTATAGCGATATAATACATTTTGACTAGCATAGCGTTCGGCCTGCAAGTCGATGATTTCGGGTGATGCTATTGTTATTTCGTCCTCGGCTATACCTTTTGATGTGAGATATTCGACGATAATCTTGTTTTTATTATTCACCTCTTTACTCAGAGAAGCCAGGTCGTTGCCAACTTCTTTGTATACGAGGGGCCACACAACTTTATCGGCCGGTACGGTACGCTCTGAAAGTCCTCGTACCGAAACAATTCGCTCGTCTTTAAGTCCTTTTTCGAGGCCATTTTGTATGCAGTATCCCATAGACAACAAGCCTAATGCTATTATTATAGCTGCTATGATTGTGTTCTTGTTTGTATTCATGATTGTTTAGTTTATAAGGTTCAACTTACAAAGTAAATAAATATCAATTTCAAAATCAACATTTGCGCCAATTTTGTACATTTGCACATATATAATAATGTGTGTAATTATGGCGCAACACAATCTTTTGGGTAAGAGTGGCGAGGAGTATGCCGCCGAATATTTGATAAGCCGAGGCTATGTAGTCCGCGATATCAACTGGGTGAGTGGCAAGTATGAGCTTGATATAGTGGCATATCGCGACGCAACGATTGTTGTTGTAGAGGTCAAGACGCGCAGTAGTATCGACTTTGCCTATCCAGAGGAGGCTGTGACCGAGAAGAAGATTCGCAATATGGTGCGAGCTACCGATGCCTATATGCGCATGTTTGAGCTGGATATGGAGGTGCGCTTTGACGTAATCTCAATCGTAGGTAAAGAACCGCCGTTTGAGATAGAGCATATTGAGGATGCGTTTGTTCCTCCTATAAATATTTGATATCATGAGTATTCCACTCGGACTGTGTGGTGGTAAAAAACTTAATCGCGCACGTTCAGAGAAGAAAAATTAAGAACTTGAAGAATGGAAAAAATGGAATGGCATATTGTAAAGTTACAAGAGACTCGCTCTACCAATACATATCTCGATAACTTAGATACTGAAACGCGACAGAATGAGGGCTGTGTAGTCATTACACATACGCAGTCGGCCGGCCGTGGACAACGAGGAAATACGTGGGAAGCCGAGCCCGGACAAAATCTCACATTCAGCTATCTCTTACGCCCAAAGGCAGTTGCCGCCCGAGAGCAGTTTGTGCTATCTCAAGCTGTATCGTTGGCAGTTGTGGATGTCTTGTCACGATATGCCGATGGTTTTAGTGTCAAGTGGCCAAATGACATATATTACAAAGATAGTAAGATTGCAGGTATTCTTATTGAGCACCATTTGTCGGGCATGAATATATCGCGCACCATTGTGGGTATAGGTCTCAATATAAACCAACAGCAGTTTCTTAGTGATGCCCCCAATCCCATATCGTTGCGACAAATTACAGGCAAGGAGTATTGTCTCGAAGATATACTTAATGAGGTATTGCAAGCTACAGCGATACGATACGACCAGTGTACTGAAAATCGCGAATTATTGCAAAGCAACTATGCATCAGCGTTATATCGGAAGGATGGCTTTTATACCTATCGTGATGCCAATGGCGAATTTGAAGCACGTATACAGGAGGTGCTGCCTGAAGGGTACTTGTTGCTGATAGATACCGACAATCGTGTACGTCAATATGCCTTCAAAGAGGTAGCCTTTGTTATTTAGCAACCTTATGCTTGCCGGCTTTTTTCTTCTCGGGTCGAGTAGGTAGCTGGCTGGTAATATCCGATAGTTGTTTTATTTGATTTTTCAAATGTTCCGACGGTTGCATCTCTTGTGCTGCTTGCAGCAAAGTCAGTGTTCGCGCTATGTTGGTATCTATAATGAGTTGTTTTTGGTGTATATATACTGAGTCAATGGCTGATGTGTCATTTAGGTAAGTTGTGTTAATTTCCTTTATTGCCATTAAGTCGCATGTAGCATAGTATGCACCTAAGAATGTAAGCACCTCATAGTCCGAAGAGTCTTTTTGCAAGATGTTTTCATATAGTTCTACGGCCTCTTTCTCATCGCCTTGGTAGAAGAGAGCATTGGCCTTTATTTTCTTGAACCGCAAGTTTTCGGGTGTAGCATGCAGCAGTTCGTTAGCAATAGTTATGGTTTCTTTGGTTTTGCGTGCAAAGTTGTAGAAATCAAGTAGATAAATGTTTAGTACCCGAGCCAACCATCGATTGTTTGTCTTGAGATTAACTAATAGTTTCTCATACACTTGTGCATTGTGAAGTTGCTTGGTACGTATATATACGTGGTTGAGCAGAGAGTCGATATGCACTCTGTTGTTTTGTGATAATTTCAGATATTTATTTTCGGTAGCAATATCATCGAGAAATTGAGCTGCCACTAAAGCTGCAGAGTAAGGTTCTACGTCGGAAGGTTTTAGGTCGATCATCTTTTGGGTTTCTTGTAGTACCTCATTCCATTCAGCATGGTCAAAGTGGTCGTTCATACGAGCCAATCGCCTCTCGTAGCTTGTAGCAAATGAAGATAATGCTATAGATAGAATCAGCAGTGTGTATATAAATCTTCTCATATCAATCTATATTGAGGTGTATATATGCAAAGGTAGTATTTAAATTAGATAAGCATGCACAAATTTATTATTAATAACATTGTACTTTACTTAAACATGGCTACTGAGAAAAATTAAAATGACCAAAGTTACAAAACCATGTAATTTATTTGCATCGTTGTATTATTCATTTGTATATTTGCACTAAACCATAAGTACGTGGTGCTTATGAAAATGAAAATTGATATGGAGAGAAAATTCAAACGCATTTTGCTCAAGTTGAGTGGTGAGTCGCTCATGGGCGAACAACAATATGGAATAGACCCCAAGCGTGCCGGTGAGTATGCTGCTCAAATCAAGGAAATAGCCGATATGGGCATAGAGATAGGTATAGTCATAGGTGGCGGCAATATATTTAGAGGATTGAGTGGAGCAACCAAAGGTTTCGACCGTGTTAAGGGCGACCAAATGGGTATGTTAGCTACTGTTATTAACAGTCTCGCGTTGAGTTCGGCTCTTGAAGCAATAGGACAAAAGGCACGTGTATTTACCGCCATCGATATGCATCCTATAGGCGAACATTATAGCAAGTGGCGTGCAATAGAAGCTATGCAACGAGGCGAGATTGCTATTATGTCGTGTGGAACAGGTAATCCATTCTTTACAACAGATACCGGATCGGCATTGCGTGGTATTGAGATAGAGGCCGACGTAATGCTGAAGGGTACTCGAGTAGATGGTATCTATACAGCCGATCCTGAGAAAGATCCTACTGCGACTAAGTTCGATAGTATTACTTACGATGAAATATATACTCGCGGTCTCAAGGTAATGGACCTTACCGCTACTACCTTGTGCAAAGAGAATAATCTGCCTATTATCGTGTTTGATATGGATACCGTTGGCAACCTTAAGAAGGTAATGTCGGGTGAGGATATCGGCACTTATGTATATTGATAAAACAAACAAAAAAATAGAATTTATGGAAGACGTAAAAACTTATCTCGACGCAGCCGAGAGTAAAATGGTTCACACTGTAGAATTTCTTGACGAAACTTTGGCTCACATCCGTGCCGGTAAAGCGAGCCCCAAGTTGCTCGATAATATTCGTGTAGATTACTATGGCTCAATGATGCCTATTAGTGGTGCTGCCAATGTGCAAGTTCCTGATGCTCGCACCATCGTTATTACACCCTGGGAGAAAAGCATGTTCCGTGTTATCGAGAAGGCTATTATTGACTCAGAGTTGGGTATCACTCCCGAAAACAATGGTGAAGTAATACGCATTTCTATACCTCCTTTGACCGAAGAGCGTCGTAAAGCTCTTGTAAAGCAATCGAAAAATGAGGTGGAGAATGCCAAGGTAAGCATTCGTAATGCTCGTCGCGATGCTATTGAGGGCTTGAAGAAGGCTATAAAGAATGGTATGTCGGAAGATGTATCGAAAGATGGCGAAGCTGAAGTACAAAAACTTCACGATAAGATGATGAAACGTCTTGACGAACTCTTTGCCGCTAAGGAGAAAGAGATCCTTACTGTGTAATATTGTTATGTCATTACTTAGGAGAAGTAATGCCTGAAAATAGATATTGAAAGGAACCCCAAAGTTTTGATAAAAAACTTTGGGGTTCTCTTCAATACTTAAACCTTTTGTAATATTTATTGTCTTAAATGTAAACAAACATATCAACAACCTACAAAAACAGAATATTATGAGACAAAGAATATTGATATTAAGCCTTGCCTTTATAATGGCGATAGGATTTGTTTCGACCGTCGAGGCTCAGCGTAATGGTAGTGGTAG
>CAJGDT010000120.1 GCA_904502265.1 uncultured Barnesiella sp.
CGACAACGAGGCCGATATCAAACGTATCACTGAGTTGTTCGCTGCTATCCCCTATCTTTACATCGCCGACGGTCACCACCGTACAGCTGCTGCTGCTCTTGTTGGTGCTGAGAAGGCTAAAAACAATCCCAACCACCGTGGTGATGAGGAGTACAACTACTTCTTGGCTGTGTGCTTCCCCGCATCACACCTCAAAATTATTGACTACAACCGTGTAGTAAAAGACCTCAACGGCCTTACAAGCGAGGAGTTCCTAGCTAAGATTGCCGAGAACTTCATCGTAGAAGAGAAGGGTACAGAGATCTATACTCCCGCAGCATTGCACAACTTTGCTCTCTATCTCGATGGTAAATGGTATTCACTCACAGCTCGTGAGGGTACTTACGACGACAACGATCCTATCGGTGTACTCGACGTAACTATCTCTTCTAACCTCATCTTGCGTGACATCCTCGGTCTCCACGACTTGCGTAGCGACAAACGTATCGACTTCGTAGGTGGTATTCGTGGTCTTGGTGAGTTGTCTGATCGCGTTGATAGCGGTGAGATGCGTGTTGCTCTTGCTCTCTATCCCGTTTCTATGCAACAACTTATCGACATTGCTGACACCGGCAATATCATGCCTCCCAAAACAACTTGGTTCGAACCTAAGTTGCGCTCTGGTTTGGTAATCCATAAACTTGATGATTAATCGCTTAGCGGTTAATATCGCATAGATGTTATGGCAGACTCACCTTCAAGAGGTGAGTCTGCTAATTTTTCAACCCATGCAACAAATCTGTATTTTATTGCATCTTATATAAAGTGCTACTATAATGCACCAAGATAACGAACAAAAACTAATAAAGGCTTGTATGCGCAATGATCGTGCTGCCCAGAAGGCACTGTACGATCACTATGCACCGTATATGATGGCATTGGCTATACGTTATGTAGGCGATGTCGATGCGGCACAAGATGTCGTACAAGAGGCTTTTATAAAAGTTTTTGCTTCTTTGCATCAATATTCGGGGCATGGCACATTTGCTGGATGGGTACGTCGCATCACTGTCAACGCGGCACTCGAGTATTTGCGTAGCACAAGAGTATTTGAGAGCCTTGATACTACTGAGGTTGAACAAGTACCGGCGATGAATGCATCGGCCATTGAAAAGATATCGGCCGATGAGTTGATGGAGATAGTAGCATCGCTGCCGGCCGGATATAGAACCGTGTTCAATATGTATGCGATTGAGGGATACTCCCATAAAGAAATAGCGCACATCATAGGAGTACAAGAGAGTTCCTCGCGTTCGCAGTACCTAAGGGCAAAAATGCTTATACAGAAAAAAATAGAAAATCTTATATAGCACATTATCGCATGGACGACAAGAAGACAATAAAGCCCATTCAAGACAAATTATCACAGCATCGTGTTGCTGTGCCCGACAGCTTGTGGAAGAGAGTTGAGGAGGCACTGCCTACACCTATTGTTTGGTACAGGCGTAAAGGCTTTTATGCCGCGGTTGCAGCTATAGCTGGTGTTGTGATTGGTTTGTATTGGTTATATACAGGCGATAATGACTGCCGATTGCAAGAGCCGGCACAACTTATTTGTGTCGATTGTGCCGAGCATAACGTGTCGACACACATTGATTCGCTCCTTACTACTGACGAAAATATACTCGTCGATAATATATCACTAAGTAATCATACCCCAACGCATACACATACTCCTAAGCGTCATACCGCCTCGGCTTCGATAGATAACCATGAGCCGGCTGTATTAATAGCCAATAATGAAGATACACAAGCTATCAATCACAATGAGGACACGGTATCGACCGACATGACACTGTACAATATCAATACCGATGAACCTTTAACGGCGCATTGCAACGATACCGAAGTATACTACGATGATATGGCATTGGAATCTATTGCTCACAAATGCCATGGTAATAAGTGTCAATCAAGTTTTCTCTCTTTTGATGCTACAACATCGGGACAACGCACCGTTGTTACGCCATTCTCTTCACGTTGCGATAATGCCCAGGTTACTTTTGCACACAAAATGCCCTTCTCGATGCGCGCACTCTTCGAGAAACGATTTGGCCGTTGGGGTGTAGGCGTAGGCTTGTCTTACACTTACATGGTTGCCGACTATGAAGTAAGTAACAACATACGACAAGGACAGCAAGAGCTTCATTATATAGGTATCCCTCTATACGCAAGTTTTGAGTTTGCCCGTGTCGGAAAGTTTGCCTTCTACACATCACTGGGTGGTCAAATGGACATAAACACAGCCGGCATACTACGAGAAGAACCCGAGAGTGGCGCATACAACCGCTTTGATAAGTTGGAGTTCCGCGAAGAGGCTTTGCAATTCTCGGCTCAACTGCGCGTAGGTGCTGCATTTGA
The DNA here is from genome assembly GCA_904502265.1 of uncultured Barnesiella sp. Lineage (GTDB taxonomy): Bacteria > Bacteroidota > Bacteroidia > Bacteroidales > Barnesiellaceae_A > Barnesiella_A. The sequence continues at coordinate 2,401 of CAJGDT010000120.1, forward strand.
AATTACTCAGCACCTTGATATTTTTCTCGAACCTGTATTGGGCTACTATTTTGCCAACGAATCTAAAGTACATAGCATCTGGCACGACACTCCGCTAAGCGCAAGTATCGCTTTGGGCGTAAGGACTTGGTTTTAATCGTTTGTTAAATATTGTAAATTTTCAACATCCCATGCAACTTTTTCACACTTGCGTGCATCTATTAAATAGATAATAAAGTAGAATTTCTTTATGTTATTTAGAGATTAAGAGAATATTTCAGTAACAACAAAAAACCTTTTATTATTGATGTTTCTAACACAGAAAGAGTGGTGTTCGTGAGAATACCACTCTTTTACTTTTTACCACCCTTTGTGAGTCTATATGTGGTAGTATAATTCTGCTTATAACAGTATTGATGTAGTAAAGCCTGCTGTGAGGTTATGCATTATGTAGTTATGCTTTCCTGTTCGGTATAAACCATACTCAGGCAGTGCAGTGTGTGTAGCCGTGAAGGTATAACCTCCATAATCGCAAAAAATGTTCACGCCGAAATGACGTTGTGCAAGGAACGAAACTGAGAGACCTGTTTCATAGTAAAATCCGGTAGTCTCACTGGTCATGGCGTTGGGAATAATATCGGTATGTTCCATAAAATTGCATCCTGCAAGGGCTTTCATCGATACACGGAAGCGTGAGTTTTCTCCCAAGGGAAGTGAGCCATATATACCGGCAGCAACAGTTGCGGCATCAATAGATAGTGGTTCCTCAGGACGACTTTCCAGCACTGTTGGTAGGTTCGATACAGTTGCCGATGCACCTATACCCCAATTGCGATTGATGTACCACACACCATCTACACCCATACGGCTTCCGGTTGAAGATATGAGGCGCTGACCATTACCCAGTTCGATGCTTGATAGTGGGAACTGCAATCCCATTGTAAGACCTATTTGAGAGGGGCAGTCGGGGATACTAAAATCAGGTGCTCCAAAGTCGTGTAGACCTTTTTCCTTGAATATTAGGTCGGCCAAGAAATAACCCAACTCGGTCGAAAGGATACCGATACCTGCTCCGGCAAGTACGTCCGATATCCAATGTCGATTGTTGAGTATGCGTGATACTCCTACAAAGGTTGCTACAGTATATCCGCCTACACTTATCCAAGGGCTCACCTCGCCAAACTCTTTATGCAAGATGTGTGCGCAGGTAAAGGCTGTTGCTGTGTGACCTGAGGGAAAAGAGTTATGTGTCGATCCATCGGGACGTAGTGTGCCGACCGAATATTTCAAACCATTGACTGCTACTGCCATGATTGCTGCCGAGAAGGCATCGGATGTTATCATTCGTCCCCACGAGCTACGGCTCTGCACTCCGCATGCCTTCATGATAAGAGCTGCTACTCCGGGGGCGTATTGCAGGTAGTCGTCGGCGGGGAAATGAAAATCGGGGGCGTATGCCTCTCGTAAGTTGTAAAACTTGTTAGCTACATAGTGTTGTGAGAGGAGTCCTGTTACAAGTAACGGAACACCGGCATAGGTCATTTGTACATATTTATTTCGATAGAACTCTTCGCCTTTCGATAGAACAAAAATTGTTGGTGTGTCGCCCAATTGTTCTATCACTTCGTGAGGTACATATACGGTATCTTGTACTATGATATCTCTTTCAACAACGGAAGTTTGTGCTTGAGCTGAGTTGTATATACAGCCTATAAATACAGCTATGAGTATGAGTAACTTTTTCATATGTTGCTATGTGTTCGATTCTTATTACAAAGATAAGAATTGTATCGATAAAAAGAAAATAGGCTGCAAGCCAATTTTCATGGTTTGCAGCCTATCTATAATGAACGACCTTATTATAGATTGTTGCGGTCGAGGTTTGACAATGCAAGGTGATATTGATACTCAAGCATGAGTCGGTTTTCTTCGGCTTCGTTGAGTTGGGCTATATCGCTCATGTATTCGATGAGTGAAATTTGACCTGCTTCGAGAGCCTTCAGCAGCATGTCGCGGTTGTTCTGTTCGCTGAGTAGGGCATAGTCATCAAGTGCATCTTTCAATGTAGTAGCCTCGTTGTAGAGTTGCGATACTTCGGCAGTCAACTCGGCATTGGCCGCATCGCTTTGCAACGAGAGTGATAGAGCACGAGCTTGAGCGGTCTTTACTTCATTGCTTGTCTTGAAGAGGGGCAACGACACGCCTACGGCCAGTCCGTAGAACATATCACCTACTTCGTAGGCTTGCTTGTAACCCAACTCAAATTTGGGTATCCAACCCTCCTTCGACACAGCGCTGAACGACTCAGCTACTTGTTGTTGCTTGCGTATCATGTTGATATTGGCATCGGCCTCTTGCCATTGCGCTGTAACCTCTTCGAGCGAAGCGGGCATGGCAATGATGGGATATTCCACCATCTGCTTGGCGCTGATAGGCAGGGCCTCACCGCCATTGCAAGCTACAAGGTCGGCAATAGCTGCTTGACGCTCACTGATGAGCATCTTCAATTGGCTCGACTGGCTCAGACGGTCTATTTCAACCTTGTTTACTTCCAGACGGTTGGCATCACCGGCCTCCAAGCGGGTCTTGTACATATCGACCAATGCGTGAGCAATCTTTTCGCGTTCGGCAACAAGTTCGATTTGCTTGTTGAGGTATACAATCTTTATATACAGGTTACGAGCATCGAGCAATACACTTTGACGTACATAGTTTATTTGTGATGATCCTAAAGCGTTCTGTGCATTGATGAGCTTGCGACGTTGACCGTACACAGTGGGGAAGTCAAATCCCTGCATGATAGAGAATCCATATTTGTTACCACCGGGCACTTGTTTCTCGGCCCATAGGTACTCAAACTCGAAAGAGGTATTCTCCAAGCAGTTCTCGGCCGATAGTTCGGTTTGAGCTGCCGATACATCTTGTTGTGTAGCTTTGATGCTATTGTTCTTGTCGGCAACACTCTGCAAGACGCTCTCGATAGGCGATTGAGC
>CAJGDT010000121.1 GCA_904502265.1 uncultured Barnesiella sp.
ATAATATATGTGGGAACACGATCGGTTGAACGATAATCAATGTTAATAGTAAAGGGTATAAGACCATCGCCTTCGGTGTTCGAAGTTTGTATAATCTCACCAAAACCAATGATATTAGGATCGTTTCTATCAAACAGTTTTTGATTCTTAGAATTTGTATTAATGCGCACAGGTCCACTCCAGTCGCCTATGGCAATATATATATTACCTATGTCATTGGGAGAGCCTACGGGTAGAGCATCGGTATTTGAGTAGTCTACCTCACCGGTTACATATCGGTAATAACCCGTAAGTTTGCTTGGTCGTGAAGATATAGGACGGCCAAAATCAAGCATACCATCTGTGAGACCATCAAAACCTACGAATTTACCTGTAAAGACGTTACCAGCAGCAAATTTACCCATACCCATCACACTCGCAAATTTTGATTGCATCTTGATAGATGAGTTACCACTATGTTTCAGAGAAGTGTCTGGCGTAGTGAGGTTTGTACCGGCTTTTGTTGAACCGTGGTTTCCGCTGTCCCACCACATATCTTGGTTCTGTCCATATACAAGCCATAAACTACCATCTTGATACCAGTTCTCAAAACCAGCATTAGGTATGACAAATACACTTTCGGTAGTGAACTCCAAAGTAATAGCTGAAGGAGCAGTACCCGATACAGCACGATACTCGTAAGTTTTGCCTGGAGTAAGGTCTTGTATTGTAGCCGTGAGGTTGTTTTCGTTTCTTTCAGCATCTACACTATTCCAACTATTGGTGCCCTTTATGCGGTATTGGAACGAAAGGGGGTCGGTCGTTTCGCGAATGATGCTACCACGCAATGTAGCACGGTTGCTCCATATCTCGCCACGTATAACACTTTCGGTAATAACCACTGCATTAGAGATAGAAATGTGAAGTTCTTGAGTCCACTCCTTACCATGCATATCGGCAACACGAATTGTGATATAGTGAGAACCTGAAGGAAGTTTCTTTACAAATGACTTAGCGAAAGTAAGATTGGCGACCGACATGTCATTTTCGCTGTTGTATTCATATTTGTATGACAAACCCGCGATAGTCCAAGTATTGAGCAAGATTTGGCTAGCCGATACAAAGTCAATTGAGTTGGTAGGCATACCCAATGTGGTGAATTCATCGCTTGAAACTACAACTTGAGCCAATGCCGATGTGGCGCTGATAGATATACCGATTTGTTCACCCGAATTCTCTTCAAATATAACAGGTCGAGTAATATCAAAGTCTGCACCAACAATATCAGGACGCTTGTATATTACGATGTTATTCAACTTTTCTACTGTACTCTCATCAACTAACAGATTAAAGTATGCACCACCTTGGTTGTATTCAGCCTCATTATAGTTGAATGTGAGGTTATACTTCATAGCCGGTTTTACGTTCTTGAGTACGCCGGTTTGAGTATAGGTATTACCATTGGTTTGTGTACCTTCGATGCGCCAATTGAGTTCTTCACAACCATCGGGGAGAATAAAGTATCCGATAGAGTCGAGATGCTCTTGTGTGTATACAAGCGATCCTTTGGGCGAAGATACCGTTACATTGCAATCGGTGAGGATTTCTTTCAGCTTGTCACTATAAGAGATGGTAACCAATGTGCTTATAGTCTTGCATGTAACATCAACATTGGTTGTTGTATTGGCTTCGATAGTGAAGTTACTCTCACCTTTATAATAGCCCATCTTAAATGTTGCAGGAACAGAGTCACCTGTAATGGCTTGTATGCGATAGTCGCCTGTAGCCAACTGTAATTCATTAGGAACATTATTCAATCCCTTGTAGAAGCGTATAAGGCCTTTATTGTTGTAAATTCTTACACGGCAACTATCGGCAAGAAGAGCCGATGCTTCTTCTTGTTTGCTTTGGTCTTTGCCGGCCATTTGAGGCATGGATACATTCATGCCAAGTACCAAGCGACCTTCGCCAATATTATTTGTATCATCTTCACACGATACAAATCCTATAAGCGATAAGACGGCAAGCAATAAATATATAGATTTATTATATCGTTTCATTCTATTATTGTGCTATAAGAGTTAGAGTTTCTGTTGTTACATTTCCGCCTTCGTCGGTGGCAGTCAAGACAAATTCGTGTGTGCCATTACCCAACATTTTCAATAAGACACCAAAAGGTGTAATGTCGAATGAAACTTCGTTCTTACCCAAGACTTCGTCACCAATGGGGAAACCAAAGTTTATAAGATACTCACGGAATTCACCCGGATTCACAAGGTCAAGATGTGAACTTAAGCCTACATCTTTCAACGCTTCATCAGTGAGAAGTTCTGACACAATGTCAACGACAAGTCCGGTCAAGGGAAGCTCACTCTTGATCTCAACCATGATAACAAGGTCGTCGGTAATGACTTGAGGCTCTTTAATGTCAAATGTGCTGGCTGTAATAACAGGGCCATTAACAGGTACTATAGGATCATCACCATTGTCATCGGGTTGAGGTTCGGGATCGGGGTCGGTAATAACATCTTCCTCGATTTCTACCTCAATATTCTTTTCGATAGTGTTGCATGATACGTCTACCAACAAGTTGGCAGCAAATGAACCTTTTTCTTCATACTGTTCGTTGTTTTGCTTGAGGCTGTATCGCAAGATGCGCCATTCACCGGCTTTAACGTCTTCAAATTCGTTATAGATATTATCGACAAAACCATCAACGCTACCGCTGAAGTATGCGTGAAGGATGTTGTTGCTCTCTTCTACAGCAAAATATCCGGCACGAGTTTCATCCTTAGTAAAGTTGAGTTCACCCTTGCCCAAAGCAACGTTTATATTGCAATCATCGCCCAAAACGGCCATGAGATCATCACTGATTTCAATAGTTACCTTTACGTTTTTGAGTACACATACAAGGTCACCGATAACAGTTACTTTGTCTACTTTGATCTCAAACTCTTCCTCTGCAACGTAATAGGGAGCTTCCCATGCAGCTTGTTGCAACTCGCACGATTCAGCTTTGAGAATGTAAGTGCCGGCAATAAGTGTGCAAACCTCGGGCATTTCGCTATATTGCCATTGTTTTACTTGAGTGTTGGTCGATTTCTCTCTTATTGTTATGATGAAATCGCTGTTGTTGCTGCGCAATATTTCAGAGTCATAGTCACAAGTAACTTGTAATGCCGAGAGATCAACTGTACCTGTTGACTTACCGTCATTGATAGAGAGGTTGTCATTCTCGCATGCTACCAATGCTACCGCAGTAAATATGGTAAGAAATGAATATAAAATCTTTTTCATAATGTTATTCGTATATTAGTGAAAGATTGTCTATACACAACTCGCTACCGGTAGAAACGGCTTGCGATTTGTTGTTGATAGTTACAATATTGGTTGTTTCGTATGATTGAACATTTGAGGCAAAGTTGCTTGAGGCAAACATTACTCTCAAGTGTGTGGCTTTATACTCTTCATTAGTGTAATTGAGAGGTATCTCAAATTGAGTAAATGAAGAAACCGGTGTGAGCGACAAGTTTGCTGTAGCCAATGTAATTACTTGGCCATTGTCTGTGCGGTGCTCAACAGTAATGGTAGCAATACCATGAGTGTCATTACCTTTAGCTGTATATTGGTAATATCCGGCCAATTTGCTGGGACGTGACTCAAAACGGATACCTTCGTTGTATGTCTCGGTATAGGTGTTGTGGTCGTAGTTGTATGAACCTAAGAACAACTTACCGGCACTGCGGTTGGCAATTGAAGGTGTTTCTAGATTATCCAAGCTACCACCAAAGAGACCTAAACCTGTACCTTCGGGAGGTGTGCCGGCATTGCTGTCCCATGCTACGTTGCGTATCAAGGCCGCATTACCATTGATTCCTGCTGTTGGCATGGTCGATGGTGACATGTACCAGGTATTCTTTGTTTTGGGAGAGGTGGGCAGTGTCTTGCTGTTCACTGTAGCCCAACCATCAGGATTGCTTGATGCTACTTCTTGTTCTTCTTGTTTCCAAGAACCGAAGTTTCTATAACGACCACCCTTGTTTACAGTCTCTGAGAACCATTGAGTCCATGCGTCAAAATTGGCGTTAGGCAAAGTCAAAGGCGACTCGGTTACAATACTTGCAACAGCAATTTCCTTCATATCGCTTGCATCGGCAAGGCAAGAGGTGTTGAGCTCATAGGTGTTGCCTGCTGAGAGACCAACAATCTTATAGCCCTTGTTTGTTGTTTCGGGTGTGATAGGCAACCATTTATCATTCTCCTTTACATAGAATGTTATGTATTTTTCTATGATTGATTGGTAAGATTGGTCTTCCGCTTTTACAGTAAATGTGGCTCGGTTGTGCCAAATATCTGCAGGATTGAATGATAGGGTGTAGGTGGGGATAATGATGTCTACAAGTTGAGAATCAGTGCTCTTTGTTCCTGCATACGAGATGTGAATAGTTTGCGGTTGGTTCTCAATATTGAGGTCGGCATTTAATATGTAGTTATTTCCATCTTGCGATTTGACGGTAAAGGGAACATTTTCAGTACCATTCTCAACGTGGCGTAAGATTTGTAGTTTTGAGAGGTTATTTCCGTCGAATGTGATGGGAATTTCAACATCAGCGCTGCCCAAAATCACATCGCTTATTTCGTTCATAATCAATGTTAAGGGTGTGCTGGTGATAGAGAAGCTAACAGGATCGCATACCTTGCCGTTATTGTCTCTGGCTATTAGTGTAAATGTATGTGTATTGTCTCCATTGTTCGATACGAGCAATGAAGATGCAAGGGTTGCGAAATTGACAATTGCCATTTGATTGCGATTTGCATCAAATCCTCGTACTTCAAAACCCATAGAGTCAAAAATTTCTTTTTGCTCGGCAGTAAGCTCTGTGAGTTCTACATCTTGGGGGAAGCCGATAGATTGCAAGTAGCTTGATTGGGTTGTCATTGTACAACCACTCAAACCACCTCTGGCTGTAATTGTAGCATATAGTTTCTCGTCATCGGGTGTTGAACACTCTTTAAGTTCTATATTGCCACCATTGGTAATACCCTCAAGGGTAATGTAGGGAGCTGGTGCTATCATAGCCTCGTCCGATACATTGATGGTGATAGGGGTTTGCTCGGTTACTTCATCAAATACGATTGTGAGCATTACTTCACCGATATTTTCCAATACATCCAATGTTACAATATAGTGCTCACGAGCTTTGGCTCCTTTGATCTTTTCGGGTTGGAATGTAGCCGATACACCATTGGGCTTAGTAAGTTGCAACTTCAAGGTGATGTCGCCGGGACGCAAATATGCATCGCGAGTTTCAGTTTGTGTAATGATGATATTGCGACCTTCCGATGAA
>CAJGDT010000122.1 GCA_904502265.1 uncultured Barnesiella sp.
CGGTATTAACTTCATCTTTGAGTATGCCGAGAAATTGGGTATGCCCTGCGTCATCAATTTGAGCCTCGGTGATTTGTTTGGTCCTCACGACGGCACATCGTCTTTCGACCAAATGTGCGACTCATTGCAAGGACCCGGTCGACTAATTGTTGGTGCAGCCGGTAACTCGGGACGCGATCACTACCACTTGGGCTACGACTTCAACGAGGAGAATACCGAGTTCCGTGCCGGATTTACCAAAGGCATACCCTACATAGATGCTTGGAGCGAAGAGCCTGTACAATTTGATTTGGAATTATACCACGGCTATTCCGACACGATAATCGACACAACAGGATGGTTGCCCTTAGACTCCATCTACGAAACAACAATAACATTCTTCGATCGCGAAATAACCGTTTCAGTTTCATCAGAACGCAACCCATTCAACAACAAGTATAATACATACATTGAGATGAGTGGCGTGCGCAACATAGGTAACGCATACTTTGCCATAAAGGCCAAAGGTGAAAGCGGACACTTAGACATGTGGTGTAATGCACCTACCGTAGAGTTCAGTTCAAGAAAGAAAAGTGATTGGCTCGAAGGCGATACAAACATGACTCTTAACGAGTTAGGTGGAACTGGCAAACGCATCACCTCGGTAGGTGCTTACACAACCGATGATAGCAAACTGTGTATTAAAGGTAATAACTACACTTCAGGCTACGAACTGAATGCCGTGAGCCCCTTCTCTAGTACCGGTCTCACTGCCGACGGTCGTATCAAACCCGATATCATTGCCCCAGGTAGTCTCATCACATCGGCATACAACAAATTGATGATAGGCAACATGTTCAACACAACAACCGACGAGCTTGTGTTACACAACGACACCACCTACTACGGACTCAGTTCGGGTACATCAATGGCCGCACCCATTGTTACCGGCACATACGCTATATGGTTGCAAGCCAAGCCCGACATGACCCCCGAAGAGGCCAAAGAGATACTGACACTTACCGCCATTAAGGACGAGTACACCACAGAGATCGAGAAGGCCGGACATGGCAAAATAAACCCCTATGCCGGATTGATTCACATTTTTGACAAGAGCAACATCGCCTCTCCCGCTATCGAGAGCCAAGTAAGCATAGCGCCGAGCATTGGTAATGGCAACTTCACACTATTCTATACCGAGAGTGAACAACCCACCATGTTACACATATACAACTCTACAGGAATGCTTGTACATTCTCGCCACATAGAGTCGGCCAACACACCTTTACAACTTACCATACCCAACTCAGAGAGAGGTATATACTACATACAAGTTACCACTGACAAGGGACAATACACCTATAAGTACGTTAGTCGCTAACGACTATTCCTATAGGATTTATGCATACAAGGGCGCTGTGCGAAAACGTTTGCACAGCGCCCTTGTGCGAAAAATGGCTAAAAAGCTCTTATCTCTTATAGTTTTTCGTAATTTAGCCACAAAACACATTAAAACCACTGCACATGACGTTAATATTAAGCGTTAAGTACCACACTTATTGGGGTGAGTCTATCGGACTTATACTCGAAGGCTCGGAACAAATCCGTCCCCTTACTTATGTAGATGCTGACAACTGGCAAATAGAGCTTGATTGTCAACAAGCAACTACCATAAAATACCACTACGTAGTATGTCGCAACAACGAACAAATACGCAAAGAATGGGGTGAAGCCCACACCTTGCATATCAAAAAGGAGGTAAAATCATGCCGCGTTTTTGATACTTGGAACGACATACCGGTTGATAACGCATTCTTCAGCTCGGCTTTTACACACAGCATCTATGCTCGCAAAAGCCCCAAAAAGACAGTCCAAGCAGCCAAAGCCGGCTCGATACTTATTCAAGTAAAATCGGCGTCTATTGCACCCGACGAGGTGTTGGCCATATCGGGTAGCTGCAAGGCATTGGGCGAATGGGATATCAAGAAGGCTGTAAAAATGAATGATAACCTCTTCCCCACTTGGACAGCAGTACTCGATGCTGCCAAAGCCGGTGGTGAGTTTGAGTACAAATTTGTCATTCTTGACGCCAAGAGTGGCGAGGTAAAAGCATGGGAAAACCGTAGCAACCGCCACTTTATCGTACCTCAAACAGCCGATTGCGATGCTATCATTATCGCCGACTCGCAAGTTACAGCCTCGACTTGTACCTGGAAGGGTGCCGGTGTTGCTGTACCCGTCTTCTCGCTCCGCAGTGAGAAGAGTTTCGGTGTGGGTGATTTTGCCGATATTCGTTTGCTTGTAGATTGGGCTGCAGCTACTGAGCAACGCATCATCCAAATCTTGCCTATCAACGATACTACCATGACAGGTACTTGGCAAGACTCATATCCTTATAGCGCCAACTCTATCTACGCCCTTCACCCCCAATACCTACGCCTCGAAGAGGTAGGTAGCCTCAAGGACAAAGAGCGTCAGCAATACTATGCACAAGCACAGAAGGAGTTGAACGCACTTGCCGATGTAGACTATGAGCGCGTCAACCGCTTCAAGAACGAATATCTCAAAGAGATTTTCGAGCAAGACGGCAACACTACATTGGTATCAAAAGAGTTCTTGAAATTCTTCAACGAGAACAAATATTGGCTCGTTCCTTATGCAGCCTATCGCACATTGTGTAGCGAAACCGGCACTCCCGACTTCAACCAATGGGGTGCATACGCTGTTTACGATGCCAACACCATAGCAGCGTTCGACGCTCCCGAGAGCCCCTATTGCAACACCATGCGCTTGCACTACTTTACACAATACCACTTGCACTTGCAACTGCTCGCCACTCGCGACTATGCACACAGCAAGGGTGTGGTTCTCAAGGGCGATATACCCATCGGTATCAGCCCCCGCAGTGCCGACGCCTGGGCTACTCCCAAATACTTCCACCTGAACAGTCAAGCGGGTGCTCCACCCGATGACTTCTCGGTATTGGGTCAAAACTGGTTCTTGCCCACCTACAACTGGGACGAAATGGACAAAGACGGCTATGTGTGGTGGAAATCACGCTTTAGCAAGATGGCCGAGTACTTCGACGCCTATCGCATCGACCACATCTTAGGCTTCTTCCGCATATGGGAAATTCCTTACGATGCTTTGCATGGTCTTCTCGGACACTTCAGCCCTGCCATGCCCTTCTCGGCCGACGAGTTGGCTTCGCGCGGATTCTATTTCGATAAGAACCTCTATACTTATCCCTATGTACGCGACTACATGTTGGGCGATATCTTCGGTCAATACACCGAGGAGGTACGCAACCAATACCTCTCACCCCTTGGAGGTGGTAGCTACGGCATGCGCCCCGAGGTTAATACCCAACGCAAAGTACACGAACTCTTTGCCGGACAAGACGACGAGCGCAGCAAGATAATATGCGAAGGTCTTATGCGCCTACACGACGAGGTACTCTTTGTCGAAGACCCCGTGAAGGTAGGACACTACCACCCCCGCATCTCGGCATGGCAATCGTACATCTACCAATCGATGCCCGAGTACCAACGCCACGCATTCGACGCCTTGTACAACGACTTCTTCTACTATCGCCACAACGACTTCTGGTATCACGAGGCGATGAAGAAGTTACCTCCCCTGCTATCGGCTACCAACATGCTTGTGTGCGGCGAGGACTTGGGTATGATACCCCACTGCGTTCCTGCGGTAATGAACCAATTGCAAATACTCTCACTCGAGGTACAACGCATGCCTAAGGATGTAAACAGCCAATTTGGTTGCACTTGGAACTATCCTTACCTCTCGGTAGGTACAACATCTACTCACGACATGTCGGGTATACGTGCTTGGTGGGAAGAAGACCGCGAATCAATGCAAGACTTCTATAATCGTGTGTTGTGCTTCGGCGGTAATACCCCCTACTTCTGCGAGCCTTACATCTGCGAACGCATCCTTGAGCAACACTTGGCATCACCCTCGATGCTGGTAATATTGCCCTTGCAAGACTGGTTGTCGATGGACGAAAAGTTGCGTCGCGAAAATCCGCTCGACGAGCGCATCAATGTGCCTGCTATCAACCCTTTCTACTGGAAGTACCGCATGCACATGACTATCGAGGAGCTTATCAATGCTACCGAGTTCAACACTCGCCTACGAGATAAGATTACTCAATCGGGTCGATAATAGTATATCACTATAACAGAAAAGAGACCGTGCCATCATGGCGCGGTCTCTTTCTTTTTTACCACAATCTGCTACTACATGAGCTACCCAAACCGGCACTAAAAAACCTCCATCGGCCGAGTACGAACGATGGAGGTTTGGCTTTATATCAACTTGATATTATGCTTGACTCTTGCGCTTGCGACACGCACACGGCACTGCCACTGCGGCAATGAGCAACAGGAATATACCACCTATTGAGGCAAAGGCAATATTCTCGGTTACGGCCAAAGATTTAGGATCGAAACGGAAGACAATTTCGTGTTGACCGGCAGGGATATTAAGGGCACGCAACACATAGTTGGCACGAGCCTCTTTGGCTTCCTCGCCGTCTATAGTTACTTGCCATCCCCAGGGGAAGTAAATCTCCGAGAACACAGCTACACGAGGTTGTGCGGCATTACTCTTGTAGCGCAACTCATTGGGTTTATAAGATGTGAGCACAATGTTATCGCCCTCGGCACTTGTTACGGCCTTGTCATCGATAAGCTCGGCAAAGCGCTTGTCCACAACCGCAGTTTGTGCAGGGTCGAATGTATCGAGTGCATCCATCTCGGCATCGGCATTGTCGACCCACAGCACCTCGTTGACAAACCATGCATTGCCCATCGCCTCGGGGTTACGCTCCACGGTTACACTACCCTCTTGTGTGGGTACAATGAAGTATTTGGTGTTGAGCATATTGAGCACCGACATGTTCATACGCGATAACTGACGGTCTATCAAGTCTTGATAGCGAGCCAACTTGGCGGCATGATAACCACCCACCGACTTGTGATAATATGAGGTGCGCGCATCGCTGAAGGGATCGCCCGCAGCAAGGTTGAATACGCGATAGTTGGGATCGGGATCTTGCAAGATATACTTATCGACTTGTGTCATGGGGAAGGGATCTTTCAAGCGACGATTCTCGACAAAGTGGTCACCATTGAGGTAACGCTTGTTCACCACACCCATATCGGCAATGAGCAATACACCCATTACGAGCAACGCCCACTTCGATTGCAACTTACCCTTGACCGAGAAGAACAACAGCAACGCAGCCACCACGATAAAGAGGAATGTGCGCAAGGCATCGGCCTTGAACACTGCTGTACG
>CAJGDT010000123.1 GCA_904502265.1 uncultured Barnesiella sp.
AAAATAAGTACGAGTAAGGCAGTATTTACTGAATTCATGTACAAACATATGTACAAACAAACGTGTGCAATTATGTGCAATTTTCAGCAAATTTGTGCAAAAAACTCGTTTTTTTTAAGCTTTTTACAGGCTATTTACATAGAAAAAACGCTGATTTCAGTGCTTTAATCGCCTGATAATCAGCGTTTTATTTACTCGTGGTCCCACTTGGGCTTGAACCAAGGACCCCCTGATTATGAGTCAGATGCTCTAACCAACTGAGCTATAGGACCGATATTCGGGTTTGTTTCCGAATGTGGGTGCAAAATTAATGCTTTATCTCGATGTATCCAAATTTTTGCGTGTTATTTTTCTTTAATGCTTCTTTTTTCTTTTCATTAAGGGTTTCTCAATTGGCTATAGCGCCTTTTTGTGTTAAAATTTTCAAAAACCTGCGTTTGGATGGAACTTTTTGGCTCTTTATCTAATTTATATGTGTGCAAGGCCTTATTAATTTTGTGAGATATATGGATACAACAAACGCAGCTGAAACAGTAAACTTATCATTCTCAATTCCCGAACTATCACAACGACTGGAGTGTGTTGATGAATCGCAAAGGGATATTATTTTTATGTATATCGCAGGCTATAGCGTAGAGGAAATAGCCAACGAGCTGAATATGCAGTATGAGTATGCCTATAATGCTATCAGAACATTCTTGAATGACTTGAATCAATAAGACAGACTCTATAGAAGATAGAGTCGAGGCAAGTTGTAGTATCTGTTACACCCCGATGTATGGAGAAATTTCTTCACACATCGGGGTGATGCATCTTGTATTATATTGTATATCACGAAATAAGACTGTACTCTATACTGCATCTATCGAAACTTTCGAAGCATTGTCCTACCATTTGTCTATTATAGGGAAATGCAGATTACACAAGAGAAAGCCCACTGAAATGATATAAAGATTGTACATCGGCAAATTATTGAAGTAAACATGATACATTGCCCTCGGTTTTCACTATCTTTGTCACGCAAGGTATAAATGTAATTTCTATGAGTCTTTACGGTCTGTTTACACGATACAAAGTGCTACTTGTAGGGGCACTATTGTTGCCCTTTGGCGCTATGGCACAGGGGGTGTGGGCTGTGGGTGCTCATATCGATGAGGCATCGCCTATCGATTTTGTATTGGGCGAATATGTTGTGGAGTATACCGCTCCGGCAACGATGGGATTTCTGCCTACGATGATGTATTCCTCAATAAGTAGTGAGCGACAGTTGTGCGATACACTCTCGATACAGACTATATTCGACAACGAGTTGCAACGTGCTACACTGTATCTCACACAAGAGATGGTAGACCGTAAGCCTCTATATTACATATCGGGCATTGATGGCAGGGTGTACCTGCAAGGTGAGGTGATAGATGATACACAATATGTCGATTATCTACGCTTGCCTCATGGTGTGTACATCTTGCAGATTGTAGTGCCCGAACGCGTACCTTATGTGGTGCGATGGATAAAAAAATAATGTTATGAAAAGAATTTTACTATTTCTCTCCATACTGACACTTGTGATTGTGACATTGTTGCAGGCTCAGGCTGCGCAGGTGCTCAACTACCAAGGTGTACTAAAAAATCCCAATGGTACGGTGCGTCCTAATACTCAGGCCGAACTTACGCTTGAGTTTGTGCAAGAAGGTGTGGTAATATATAGCGAGGTGCACAATGTAACGACCAATAGTAATGGTTATTTTTCGTTGCATCCCGGTGCCGGAAGTTCGTTGATAGGTAGCTTTGACGCTATAGCTTGGGGCGATGGTACGATTGTTATGCGAACCTTGCTCGATGGTGTGGCAATTGCCGAGACACAACTAACAGCTGTACCTTATGCAATGCATGCCGAGCATGTAGAGGGCTGGGATATAGTGTGGAGTAGTATAGACTCTATTGGAGAGGCTCATGATCAGACGACACTACTGCTCGATGACGCAATGCTGACGATAGAGCAACTAAAGATTACGAATGATACTTTGATGCAACGCATAGATACCTTGCAGAGTTATGTCGATGAGCAGGTACAAGATATAAAGAATGCCGAGAGCGAAATAGCGAAAGGTGCAAATTTCTTCAATGCAACACTTTATGCTCCATTAGAACCAGGACTATACCATACATTACAGTCGGCTATAGAGGCTGCACCCAAACATTTGCGTAGCAGTGGTACGGTAGTGACATTTCGCTGCGATAGCATTAATTGGCGCAGTGTACAATTTGTCGGCTGCGACACACTCTCGTGGAATGATGCAAAGTCCTGGAATAACTATGGCGGTGTAGGGAACTTCACGATTCCATATCTTGATAGCGACTCGACAACACGGCTCTCAGTGCCCGATTATATACGTCGCCAAGGCCTCATCATCACCTACGTCAAGAACAACCATGTAGTCAATGAACAGTACATAGATAGTTGCCTCGATAATTCCGCATGGTGCAAAAGCGAGTCGTGGTTGCCCTTGACAGTCATGTATGAGGAGTTGGCACACATGCGCAATGTGGTAGACAGCATCAACGCACGAGTAAAGAAAATGGATAAAGACGTGCAGACATTGTCGAATGCCGGATCATGGTTCTACGTCGGTCACAAGGAGAAATTTTCACAAGCCGGAGCAATAGATTATCGCGGTGAAAGTGTGGTAGATTATGAGCTGATGCATACCGATTTTATACCTATCCAAAATGAATGGATGGTGAAAACCTATGGCAATAAAACATATCCCGGCATTTCGTTCTATCGCGATAAAGATTTAAAAACACGTATCCCATCTAAATTTGACGCCGTACAGGATGATACATGGCAATGGCAAGAGATGGATTTCATGTTAGATGCCATACCCTATGGTGCGCAATACTTTGTGGTAAATCTCGTTGTTGATAAGAAAGATGAGGCAGCGCTGAGCTTGCGTCATAGCATAGAGAATGTAATAGATATTTCACAACCCTATACTTATAGAGAGGAGGAATCGGTTTTCTCTTACACCGGGGCATATACCAACATTACCGGAAAGCGTACGATTAATGCCAACTACAAGCACTCTCGTTTTTTGCCATTGGAGTCGGGCACGCAATATAAGGTGATTGCTACAGGAAATTACACAGAAGACCTCACAGTTCCTTTGGTCGTATATTACAACGACGTGTCGTTCACATCGATGGTGGGCTACGACTTGGGCACTATACAGGATGACCGTAGTACTCAAGGTGAGTTGATTATATCGCGAGAGTCAGCACCCGAGGGTACCAACTATGTTGTAATAAATAGTTGTCCGTCCAAGGGCGAGAGCGTGGTTATGTCGGGCAGTTCAACCTCAGATCTTCTCAATGAGGTCTATACACGAGTGGGCGGACTTGAAAACACCAAGAGTTGTATAAGCGAACGCAAATTGGTAACATTGGGCGACAGCTTCACAACCAATAGTGGCAATAAAAGTACCTATTGGCAACAATTGCTTGTAGAATGGAGTGGTGTAGTGTGGAGTAGCGAGGAGACTTTGACCGGCCTCAATGGCTATGCCCCAATGGGGTATGGCGGTGCATGGGTTATGCCCAATGATGTCAACTCGCTTTCTATTCGCAGTATGTATGTACGTCGCTATGTACCCAACATTATCATCTTGTATGGTGGACAGAATGACAAGACCAACATATACAAGATGGGTAGTATTGAGGATGAACCCTTTATACCCGAGCAGTTGGTCGATTTATCAACTAATAGTGAAATAACAAGCATAGAATCGGCACTTGAATACATGAAGGGACGCACTCCCAAAAAGAATCATACCGTTCTTAATATAAAGGTAAATGAATGGTCACGGCTATACTACATGTCCGACACATTGCATTGGGATGATGCAAAGGCTTGGATTTCGCCTATTGAAGAAGTATCGTTTTACTCGGCCTACAAAGGTATTATAGAGCGATTATTTGCAGAAACCCCGTTAGCTTCGATATATTGCATAACCTTGATGCAGTGCGACTCGACACGATACGATGGTTCTTTGGGCACGTGGGAGGAGGCTGATGCCTTGCGTCGAGCCAAAAACGAGGCGATAAAGGAGATTGCCGATTACTATGGCATACCTGTTATCGATTTATGGAACAAGTCAGGCATAACACCCTATAATGCTAAATCGCACTATAAAGATTGGCTACACCCCAATCAGTATGGCTACCGCCGTTTGGCCGAATGTGTGTACCGACATTTGAAATAACAATATTACAGTATAGAATCATGAAAAAGAATCTTTTTACAGCAGTGTTGCTTATGTGCACATCATCAGTATTTGCGCATTTTTATTGCTTACTTGACTTGAGCGATGACAGTATTGCCTACAATGAAAACGAGGTGTGGACAGGTGTGTATGAGAATAACAATTTCGAGGCCGACGGCTTCACATTCTCGCATGCAGCCCCCTACGGTCCGGGTTACTACGAAGGTTTCTTACCCAGTCGCAATACCGACACAGCCAACCATTACGACTCACCAGGATGGATAGCCAACCAATGGGGTTGTATGGCACAAGGAGGTGTCAATCTTGAAAGCAAAGATTCATCTCGCGCCGATGCAATTAAGGGAAAACCCTTTATGATAAACTACTACAGCTCATATTCGAGCAATGGATCGGAGTATGGTACAAGTTACATCACCATGAGTGAGACTGATGGTCATACATTCAGCCCCGAAGGTGTGTATGTGTGCAACTCACCCTGGGGATATTATGGATGCACCGAGGGCGACGGCTTTGCTCGCCCCCTTACACAAGAAGGCGACTATTATAAAGTAACTTTTCACGGTGTCAATATCAAGTCCGGAACTACAACAAGTGTCGATTTCTATCTTGCAGAGTATCTCCATAGCGACCGTAATGCCGATGGTGTAATAAATGAGCAAGACAATTATGTCAATGACCACTGGTCATGGTGCGACCTATCTCCTCTTGGCAGTGTCGATGTGATATATATTACAATGGACTCGTCCGACTCAGGCGATTATGGCATGAACACATCTACTATTGTGTGCCTCGATGGACTAAGTGCGACATATTGTACTTCGGTAGAAAGCGTATCGGGCGATAACAGTCGCGTGTATGCTACCAACGGCATGATATGCACACAACTCGACAAGGCCCAAACTATAAAGGTATATAATACAGCCGGAATGTTGGTGGCCTCGTATCAAGTAGGTAACGGAACAAGCATGGTCGATGCTTCGCATCTTCCCTCAGGAATT
>CAJGDT010000124.1 GCA_904502265.1 uncultured Barnesiella sp.
ATTCAAGAAGCTTTGCGCAGGCGCATCTATTGCACTCATCGACAAGCACAAAGCAAGTGCTATCCATAAATATCTTCTCATAATTAGTTAAATATCTTCTTTTTCGTTCTATGATTTTATTTAACTTCCTTCTCCACATCACTCCATTGCGAGTAGGGGTGCTCGCTGAGGCATGAGTTGTAGTAGCGGGCTATTCCGGTGACATTTTTGCCGATAAAGGGCGGTTGCTCGTATGACTCGTTTTCGTCATTGAGTTCTATCTCGGCTATTACCAGCCCTTCGTTATCTCCTGCAAAGCGGTCTATCTCCCATGTGTGACCTTTGTAGGGATATAGGTAACGGGTCTTTTCGATAATGGGAGTTGTGCACAAGTTGTCGAGCATGGCTTGTGCTTTGTCAACGTCTATCTCAAATTCGTACTCGGGGCGTGATGCGCCGTTATTCTTGCCTTTGATGGTGAGGTAGGCTGTGTTGTCGGCAATGCGCACCCTCACTACACAAGTAGGTTGTGTAGTAAGATAGCCTTGGCGAAAGTATGTTTTACGGCTGTAGCCTTGTAGGTAGCTTTCGTCGCTAACGATGTATTTGTGTTCTATTTCGGTAGCCATCTGCTTGTCAGAATGTGATGTATATGCGAGGATCTATGGCTATACCTGCGTGCCAAAGTTCAAATAGCAGTGCGTTGTTGTTGGCAGTACCAACGAGAGCAAAGCGTTCTCCGGCTGTTATTTTGTCGCCGGTTTGTCGCAAGCACTCACTTATGTTGCGGTATATGCTTACAAAGTTCTTGTTGTGTTGCACCATAACTATGTATCCGTGAGCAATGGTGTGGGTGATTGCTATGATAGTACCATCAAGTACAGCCGATACAGATGAGTTGCGAGCTGCTTGTATTTCAATACCATATGACCCATATTGAGGATTGAAGGTGTTGATTATGTTGCCCATCAATGGTGGGTGAAAGAGCAAACCTTCGTTGGGGGTAGGCAGCATGGTAAGGTTAAATCGTTCGTCTTTCTCATACTCCTCAGCAAAGGCTTCGCTCTCGGGCGATGACTTAGTGAGTATGTCGGGAGTCCATTTCTTTACTGAGTCGAGGTTGGCCGCAGTAGTCTCATCGAGGGTGATGCTGTCTATGGTTATTTCGTCATTGAGTATTCGCGCGATGTTCTCCATGTAGAGTTCGCGTAGCTCCATTTGTCGGCTTAGAGAATCGAGTCGCACGGCATTGTCTACGATTTGTGCCCGTGTTTCGTGCTTGAGATATCCCGGTAGAATATAGTGCAACGGAGTCCAAGCAAAGAGGGCAAACATGCCGAAGCCAAATATAAAGACAATAATGGCTGTTAACAATATGGCTCGCAATCGCGATATCTTGCCACTCCATACCTCTTTGTCGCTGTCTATCTGCTTGATGGTGATGCGATAGGGGGTAAGAAGTTGGTTCTCGTCTTTGTTTGTATCTTTATTATTCATTTCAATAAAATAGGTGTTTACAAAGTTTTGTCGTTCAAATGTACTAAATTAAGTAGAAATAACCTTGCGAAAGGGCTATTTTTTCTTTTCTACACATCCTTTATGATACTTTGTCGAGGTTTTATTCGGTCAATGTGATTGAACAGAATTAACGTAGTATTGTTTTAATTACAAAAAAATGTAGGTGCCAAAAGTCTGTTGCCGAGT
Organism: uncultured Barnesiella sp.; assembly: GCA_904502265.1. Taxonomy (GTDB): domain Bacteria; phylum Bacteroidota; class Bacteroidia; order Bacteroidales; family Barnesiellaceae_A; genus Barnesiella_A. The sequence continues at coordinate 1,684 of CAJGDT010000124.1, forward strand.
AGTACCCACATCTATGTATTATCAACTAAAACCGTATGAAATGAAAACGAAACAGTTTTTTTACTTCTGTAGTATTCTCTGTCTCGTATGCTATGCCACCTTCGCAGCGCAAGCTCAGGTGGTAGTCGAGGAGGTGACTGTGGCCGAACTTATTCCCGGCAAGCCACGTTACTACGCAGAGAGTAATCTTGACAATTGGTATCTGTCGATAGGTGCGGGTACGCAGACCTATCTTACCGAAAATGACAACAGTGATGCGCATTTTACATTAGCCATGAATGTGGCAGTGGGTAAGTGGATAACACCCTTTGTGGGTGTACGTATGAGTGCAATGGGTGGTTCGTTGCATTATGACTGGTTGTCATCTCGTACGTCTCAGTACAATTATGGTTCTATGCGTTATGGCGCTTTCTATGTCGATTTCTTGTGGGAGATGCTCAATACCGTAGCCGGCTATAGCGAGCGTCGTGTTATCTCTATCATTCCGTTTATCGGATTGGGTGGAGCTTATGGATGGCATCACAATAGTAATTTGGAGGATACTTGGGCAATGCCTGTCACAGGTGGTCTTAAACTCAATTTCCGACTGGGTCACTATGTCGATCTTTTCTTCGAGGGTCGTGTACAAGCTGTTGCCGATCAGTTCAATCGTGTGAACATGGGCAGCCAGATAGAGACTGCGATATCGGTTATCGGAGGTCTTTCGTTTAAGTTCCGCGAGAGTCGTTTCAAAGCATTCGATCCCTACATTGACCAGTTGGCTATTGCTGAGCTAAACCGTCGCACCAACCAGTTGCGAGCGGCCTTGCAAGAGTGTCAGTCGCGCAAGATTGAATGTCCTCCTTGCCCCGAGGTAGCACCTCAGACCATTGTCGTTGAGAAAGAGAGTTGTGGTGGAATGATGGCATCGATTTCGTTTGCAATAAACAGTGCTACAGTGTCACAACGCGAAATGGTTAATGCATATAACGTAGCGCAATGGCTTAAAGAGAATCCCGATTGCAAAGTTACCATTACCGGCTATGCCGACCGTAATACCGGTACGGCCGAGTACAATATGAAACTGAGTAAGCGTCGTGCCGAGGCTGTGGCTGAGATACTTCAAAAGAACTATGGCATACCTGCCGGCCGTATCGTGATAGATAGCGAAGGAAGTAGTCAGCAACCCTATCCCAATGACAATAATTGGAATCGCATAGTTCTCATCGTTGGTGGCGAGCATTGATTGAATACCGTTTTTCTGAATTTATAATAAATCTGCCCGTGGGGATATGTCGTGTAGGCATGTCCCCACGATTGTTTTGTCTATAATAAAAATATTTATGCTTATTGTTGCTATCCTCCTATAATGCTTGCATAATAACCTCAAGAATGTTATCTTTGTAAATTGAATAAGTGTGGATATATGTGCACATTAATGCTTGTTTATACACCTATATGTTATCAAAAAATCAAATAAAATTCATTCAATCGCTGGCACGTAAGAAGGGCCGTGTCGAGAGTGGTTGTTTCCTTGCCGAGGGTAACAAACTTGTTGAGGATACATTGCACGCTTTTGAGTGCCGCATGTTGGTCGCCACACCTCAATGGTGGGAACAACATACACATGTGCAAGCCGATGTCAAAGTAGAGGCATCGCGCGATGAGTTGTCGCGAGTATCACAATTAACGACTCCTCAGGATGTGTTGGCGGTGTATGTTGTGCCTCAACGTTCGCTCGATATAGAACTATTGCACGATCAATTGTCTCTTGTGCTCGATACCGTACAAGACCCCGGCAATCTGGGTACAATCATTCGCATTGCCGACTGGATGGGTATTCGTAACATTATCTGTTCGCCCGAGACGGCCGATGTGTACAATCCCAAAGTGGTACAAGCCACCATGGGAGCCTTGGCACGTGTTGTGTTGCATTACACACCGTTGGTGCCATTTATGGAGCAAGTAAAGGACTCTATGCCTGTATATGGCACATATCTCGATGGTGAGAATATCTATCGCAAGACTTTATCGACACATGGTCTTATCGTGATGGGTAATGAAGGAAATGGTATTTCATCGGCACTCGAACCTTATATATCACATCGATTGTATATCCCCAATTATCCCCAGGGTGCAGTGACAAGCGAGAGCCTCAATGTTGCGGTGGCAACGGCTATAACATGTGCCGAGTTTCGTCGACGCGAATCGGAATTAAAAATGTAATTGTATGGCTAAAACGAAAAGTGTATATTGCTGTAACAATTGTGGAGCTGAAAGTCCCAAATGGATAGGCCGCTGTCCGGTATGTGGCGAGTGGAATACATATGTCGAGCAGGTAGTATCGGTTAAGCCCTCTTCCTCGGCCCGCGTGTCGCATACCGTTGATGGGTCGAAGGCACAACCTTTGCGTTTGGAACAAATTGACTCTACCAACGAGCCTCGTATCGACTTGGGTAATGCCGAACTCAACCGCGTGTTGGGTGGTGGTCTCGTGCGTGGTTCTTTGGTACTTATTGGTGGAGAACCGGGTATAGGTAAGTCTACATTGATACTCCAAACTGTACTTTCGCTGAAGAATTATCGCACACTATATGTGAGTGGCGAGGAGAGTGCCCGACAACTCAAGTTGCGTGCCGAACGCATCGGCTATGACAACCCCGACTGCTACATCGTGTGCGAGACCATGTTGGAAGATATAATGGTGCATGTGCGCAACGTGCGTCCCGATATACTTATAGTCGATTCGATACAGACTATAGCTACCGATACGCTCGAGTCGTCGGCCGGATCGGTTGCTCAGGTGCGTGAATGTACGGCTGCTCTGTTGCGTTTTGCCAAGGAGAGTGGCACACCGGTGTTGTTGGTAGGTCACATCAATAAGGAGGGTAGCATAGCCGGCCCTAAGGTGTTGGAGCATATTGTCGATACCGTATTGCAGTTTGAGGGCGATCGTCACTATATGTATCGCATACTTCGCTCGGTGAAGAACCGCTTCGGTAGCACTGCCGAGTTGGGTATATATGAGATGCGACAAGAGGGCTTGCGCGAGGTGAGCAACCCATCCGAATTGTTGCTCACAGCCAATCATGAAGGTCTCAGTGGTGTAGCTATTGCTGTGGCTATCGAGGGCATACGCCCCTTCCTTATCGAGACACAGGCGCTTGTGAGCAGTGCTGCCTATGGAACACCGCAACGTTCATCGACAGGATTCGACTTACGACGGATGAATATGTTGCTGGCAGTCCTCGAGAAGCGTGTAGGCTTTAAGTTGGGACAAAAGGATGTTTTCCTCAACATCGCCGGAGGTATCAAAGTGAACGACCCGGCCATGGACCTGGCCATTATCAGTGCCATACTCTCGTCCAACATGGACATGAGCATCGAGGAGGGTACATGCCTTACCGGTGAGGTGGGCTTGTCGGGTGAGATACGTCCCGTCAATCGCATTGAGCAACGCATACTTGAGGCCGAGAAGTTGGGCTTCCGTCGCATTATTAGTCCTCACAATAACATCAACGGTTTTGATATCTCAAAACTCAAAATAGAAATCTTACACGTACGCAAGGTTGAGGAGGCATTTCGCCTGCTCTTCGGATAAAATGATA
>CAJGDT010000125.1 GCA_904502265.1 uncultured Barnesiella sp.
GATGCCATCCTCGGTTGTGTGAGGGGTGGTGTTTCCGCCAAATGCTCCTCGGTAATGTGAGGCCAGAGCCGACGCAAAGGAGTAGAGGGTATCGCCGACAACGTTGCGTGCTATGGTGTAGTTGCGCACAAAGCCTCCTTCGCCCACATTCTTGAGGTTGCTGTAGGCACGCTGTGGTAGCACATCGTCAAGTATCGAGGGGGTAATACCCTCAAACTGCATGGCCTCCTCGTTGTAACGCGTGAGTTTGGCAATCGCTACAATGTTCTTGTTGTGACGAGCAAGGGTTTCGCGCAGTTGTAGAGTTCCCAAAGTGTCGCCTGTGGGGCGGTCGAAGATAATATCAAGACCCACAATAATAGGTTCGCACGACATCAGCCGGTCGATGGTCGATGCTATCTCGCCGCGGGTTTTGTCGGATGTGTCGACGATAACGATGCGGTCGTTGGGTACGGCATTGTCGTTGTTGCGATAGAGCGAATAATAGAGGTCGGTAAACGAAAATCTGTCGAATGATTGTGATAGCGGGTCGAGTGCACCCCAATTGGGTAGTGCCACCATCAACAGCCATGAGATAGCTCCTATAAGCAATGTCATGGCGATGCAATGTGCACATGATACAGCAATTTGCCTGATGTTCACAATGTTTTTTCCCTTGCTCATTATTTTTTCTAAATGATTTTTATAGTTTGCAAAATTAGCAAGTTTATCACAACAACAAAATTTGTGCTACTATATTTAGCAAAGCTGTGCAGATTAAACTTAAAAACTGTATAAATTTTTCTTATTGACAACAAGTTGTACTATCTTTGCAAGTTGTTACGAGCACGCGTACGTGCGCGTGTAGCTATCAATGCAAAAACAATAAGATAATAACTATATGAAACAGTACAATTTACTGAACACCGTGATGGGTTGGGTAGTGTTTGCCATAGCGGCCGTTACCTATATCCTCACATTGGAGCCAACAGCCAGTTTCTGGGACTGTGGCGAGTTTATTGCATCGGCATACAAGCTCGAAGTGGGTCACCCTCCTGGCAACCCCATCTTTATGCTTACAGGTCGTTTCTTTGCTAACTTTGCATCTGACCCCTCTCAAGTAGCATACATGCTCAACTTGATGTCGGCATTGTTGAGTGCGGGTACTATTCTATTCCTTTTCTGGACTATCACACACTTGGCCAAGAAGTTGGTTGTTCCACAAGGTAAGGAGATGACTGTCGCTCGCATGATTACTATCTTGGCAAGTGGTCTTGTAGGTGCGTTGGCCTATACATGGAGTGACACATTCTGGTACTCGGCAGTCGAGGGCGAGGTTTATGCCTATTCATCATTCTGTACAGCTGTGGTGTTCTGGCTCATCCTTAAGTGGGAGAGTGTGGCAGATGAACCTTATGCCAACCGCTTCCTTATTCTCATTGCCTACATCATGGGTGTATCTATTGCCGTGCACTTGCTCAACTTGTTGTGTATACCGGCTATTGTGTTGGTCTACTATTACCGCAAGTTCGACAACGTAAGTGCCAAAGGCTCACTCGTGGCATTGTTGGTGTCGTTTGTCGTTATAGCCCTTTTGTTGTTTGGTATCGTACCCGGATTTGTGAAGGTTGCAGGATGGTTCGAGCTGCTTTGTGTCAATGTATTGGGTATGCCTTATAATACCGGTGTTATTATCTACTTCTTGATAACAATGGGTGTTATAGCATGGTCTATCTACGAGACATTCTCGGGCAAGAGTATCATGCGCACTCGCATCCTTTTCTTGTGCAGTATTATCCTTTCGGGTATGCCCTTTATTACCGATAACATCCTTATCGGATTGGTAATGTGTGGCTTGATTATTGCCGCTGTGATGGTATTCAAGAAGGTTTCATTCCGCTTGATGAATACCGTGTTGGCATGTCTTTTGGTGATCCTTATCGGTTATTCATCGTATGCGCTTATCCTCATACGCTCGGCTGCCAATACTCCTATGGACCAAAACTCGCCCGAGGATATCTTTACACTCGGTAGCTACCTCAACCGCGAGCAATATGGCGAAACTCCCTTGTTGTATGGCCAAACATTCGTGTCGAAGGTGAAACGCGTGAATGGTGAAGCTCAAATTAAAGAGGGTAAAAACATCTATCAAAAGGCTATCAAAGCTAACCCTGAGGAGCGCGATCGCTATGTGGTTACCGGCAAGAAAGAGACTTACATCTATGAGAGCGAGTCTCAAATGTTCTTCCCCCGCATGCATAGCAGCAAGCCTAATCACATATCGGCCTACCGCGAGTGGTCCGGTGCATCGGCCAGTGTGAAGCCCACCTTTGCACAAAACATGCAGTTCTTCTTTGATTATCAGCTCAATCACATGTATTGGCGATATTTCTTGTGGAACTTTGCCGGCCGTCAAAACGATTTGCAAGGTCATGGTGAGGTGGATAAAGGTAACTGGATAAGTGGTTTTAACTTTATCGACAAGTTCCGTGTGGGCGATGCCTCGCTTCTTCCCGAAGATATGGCCGAAAATCCCGGTCGCAACGTGTTCTATATGTTGCCCCTTATCCTGGGTATTATCGGTTTGTTGTATCAAGCCTTTGCGGGTAAGAATGGTATAGAGCAGTTCTGGGTAACGTTCTTCCTCTTCTTTATGACAGGTATCGCTATTGTTATATACCTCAATCAAACTCCCTATCAGCCTCGTGAGCGAGATTATGCTTATGCCGGCTCGTTCTATGCCTATACCATTTGGATAGGATTGGGTGTTGTTGCTGTGGCTCGTGGATTGGAACTTGCCTTTGAGAAGATGCGCATTAACAATAAGACTATTCCCGCTGTTATTGCTTCGGTTGTGTGTTTGTGTGTACCCTTGCAAATGGTGAGCCAAACATGGGACGATCACGATCGTTCGGGTCGTTATGTTGCTCGCGACTTTGGTATGAACTACTTGTCGAGTGTCGAGCCCAATGCCATCCTCTTTACCAATGGCGATAACGATACATTCCCCTTGTGGTATGCTCAAGAGGTAGAGGGTTTCCGTACCGATGTGCGTGTATGTAACCTCTCGTATTTCCAAACCGACTGGTATGCCGACCAAATGAAACGTCCGGCTTACGAATCAGCACCTCTACCCATTTCGGCCACACGTGATGTGTATGCTCATGACAAGATGTCGTATGCCTACGTATTGCCTGTGAACGAGAGCTTGTCGCTTTCGGCGACCGATGCGCTCAACTTCTTGTATAGCAAAGATCCTCGTACCAAGAAGACTCAATTCGGCGACTTGAATTACTTGCCTACCGACAAGATTTATATTCCGGTTGATAGTGCTACAGCCGTAGCTAATGCCGGTGTTCCTGCCGGATATGAGGAGTATATAGAGAATCGTATCTCTCCCAAGTTGAGTGGTAAGAATGGTCTTTATTTCTATGAGATTGCGGCATTGGATATGATTAATACCAATATCCAGCGAGGTTGGGAACGTCCTATCTATTATGCTGTAACAGTATCGAGTGACCTTTACTTAGGCCTTGAGGAGTACTTCGCTTTCACCGGTTTGGCTCAGCGTGTTGTACCCATGAAGACTGTACATTGTGGAGGTGTAGATACAGAGCGCATGTATGACAATATGATGAACAAATTCCGATGGGGTGGATTGGAAGCTGCTACCAAGGAGAATCCCATCTATCTTGATGAGAATATTCGTCGTATGTGTCAAACGACTCGTGTCATGTTTGGCAACCTCATTGAGCAACTTATTGTAGAAGGTAAGAATGATAAAGCGCTTGTGGCTCTTGATTTTATTGGCGAGAAGATACCCTCTTGGTTGGTTCCTTACGAGGCGTTGTCAATACAAATGGCCAATAACTACATCACTCTCGGAGAGTATGACAAGGCCAAAGAGTTGCTCGTAGAGAATATCAATCGCAGTTTGCAATACATTGCTTGGTACCAAACACTCACTCCCTCGCAGTACCGCTCGGTGAGTGATAAAGATTTGCACCAATACATCATGCAGGCAGGTTTGACTCTGTTGTATGAAAATGGCATGCAACAAACAGCCGAAGATATTGTAACCGAGGCTCAAGCCAACGGAATAATATAATAGATTTTGTGAGGTGTGCCTTCGAAGGGCACACCTCTTTCTTCTTATATACTATGTTTATAGAGAGACCACCATTTTTATACCGCATGTTCTTTTCGGAGGCACTATGGCGCATACCTCGCAAGAAAAAGACGGTTTATCTTACATTTGATGATGGACCCATACCACAGGTAACTCCTTGGGTGTTGGAGGTATTGAAGCAGTATGGTGTGCGTGCAACCTTCTTCTGTACGGGTGATAATGTGGCTCGCAATCCGCAACTCTTCAATTTGTTGCGTGAGGCAGGGCATCAAGTGGGCAACCACACCATGAGCCATGTTAAAGGTCTCAATATGAACACGCCCGACTATATGCGTAACATAGAGAAGGCTCATGACCTCATTCAGAGCCCACTATTTCGCCCACCTCATGGTTTTATGCGTCCAAGCCAATTTGCTGCTGTCAAGGATAAGTATACGACTGTAATGTGGGATGTTGTGACGCGCGATTATAGTCGCAATCTCGATGGAGAGCAAGTGCTCGACAACGTGCGCCGATACACGCGTAATGGCTCTATTATCGTCTTTCATGACTCTCTTAAGGCTGAGAAAAATCTGCATTATGCTCTGCCACGAGCCATAGAATGGTTGCTTGAAAATGGATACCAATTTGAGACACTTTGATATTGCTGATGCCATACGCGCCAAAGCATTGCAAATAGGTTTCTCAGCTTGTGGTTTTGCATCGGTGTGCGATGTGCCCGATGCTGTATATGGGCATTGGCAAGAGTGGATAGCTGCAGGCAAGCATGATTCTATGAACTACATGGAGCAACATGCCACCTTGCGTCGCAATCCACAAGGTCTATTGCCCGATGCACGCACCGTTATATCGTTGGCTCTCAATTATTATCCCTCCGAAAGTATTCCGGCCGGTAATCCTCGTTTTGCTCGATATGCCTATGGAGCCGACTATCACGACGTGATGCGTCGCATGATGGGCGAGTTGGTAGAGTATATACAATCGTTGCAATGTTGCGATTGTCGCTGTTGTTGCGACACTACTCCCATCTTCGAGCGATATTGGGCGGTACAAGCCGGATTGGGCTTTGTTGGGCGCAACAGTCAACTGATTATTCCCGGTAGTGGCAGTTATTTCTTCTTAGGTGAGGTGCTTACTACC
>CAJGDT010000126.1 GCA_904502265.1 uncultured Barnesiella sp.
GCCGAACAAGGGCATGCCATGGCACAGAGCAATCTGGGATGTTGTTACTATGCTGGTGATGGTGTAACAAAAGACTACAACGAAGCTGTAAAATGGTTTCGCAAAGCTGCCGAACAAGGGAATGAATGGGGGCTATTTTATTTAGGAGAATGTTACTTTGATGGTTATGGTGTAACAAAAGACTACACCGAGGCTGTAAAGTGGTATCGCAAAGCTGCCGAACAAGGGCATGCCATAGCTCAGAACAATCTGGGATATTGTTACTATAATGGTCATGGTGTAATAAAAGATTACAACGAGGCTGTAAAGTGGTATCGCGAAGCTGTCAAACAAGGAAATGCAGCATCTCAGAACAACTTAGGAAAATGCTACTATTATGGTCATGGTGTGACAAAGGACTATACCGAAGCAGTAAAATGGTTTCGAATAGCTGCTGAGCAACAAAGCATCAAGGCACAAAACAAATTAGGCGATTGTTACTATTATGGTCACGGTGTAACAAAAGACTTCAAAGAGGCAGTGAAATGGTATCAGTTAGCGGCTGAACAAGGTAATGCCGATGCACAAAATGCCTTGGGACATTGCTATTCAATGGGCGAGGGTGTACCCTATGACATGGAGGAGGCTGTGGCGTGGTGGACTCTTGCAGCCAATCAGGGTAATATCGAAGCTAAATTGGCGTTAGAGAGTATCGAAAAAGAGAAAGAGAAAGGGGTAAATCCACCACCTTCACTCCCAACATTGCTCACAGGAGTATCGTCGTATAGCACCGAGTATGTTTATGAGGAAAATAATCGAAGGAGCGAAGAAGAGTTGGCTGAGGAGATTAGAAAAGCGCTGGAAAGTCACCTTGCTCCCAAGACCGAAGCTCCTCAACTCCGTGTCCTTTCTGACGCAAAAGTCACCTTTAGCGACACTCGCCAAGAGGTGCGATTTGCCATATCGGACGACACACAAACCATCAAATACCGCATAGATGGCGGTGCGACAACAACCCTGTCGAGCCAAGTTGTACAAGCCGGTGTGTGCGAGATAGAACTGCCTCAACGCGATTGCCTGCTCACAATGTGGTGCGTGGGTGGCGAACCGCACACCATACAGTACATATATGACAGTGTATCATCGGCACGAAAGTCGGCTACACTGCACATACTTGCCATTGGTCTCAACGACTACCAAGACCCCAACCTCGGCAACCTCAGCTATGCCGAGAAGGACGCTCGCGATGTGATATCGACCATTCAGAAGAAACACAAGCACACATTTGCCAACATCGATGCTCAACTGCTTGTAGGGCGCGATGTGACGAGCGAAATGATAACAGAGAAAATCAACAACTTGGCCGATAAAGCATCGGCTTCGGACCTGGCTGTTATCTTCTTTGCCGGACACGGACTGGTCGACGAGCGCGACCGCTACTACCTATCGACCTACAACATTACCAACGCCAGCACACCCCGTCGCGGTGGCTACAGTGCAAGTCAGTTTGTTGAAGACATCAGCTATATCAACTGCAAACTGCTGGTTTTCATCGATGCTTGCTATTCAGGCAAACTCCTCGAAGGCTATCGCGGAACGGTATCGAGCGAGAACTTCTTCCGCGAAATGAACAATACCCCCAACGGCACTTGCATCTACACATCGAGTAACAAGGATGTGAAGTCGAAGGAGTCGGCAAAGTTCAAGCATGGCGTATTTACACAAGCGCTTATAGAGTCGTTTGAGTTTGAAAATTCCGACATTGATGGTGACAACCGCATATCGGTAATCGAGGTGCGCAACTATCTTGAGAAACGCATCCCGCAACTCACACAAAACAAACAAAAACCCATATATCGCAACGTCGAGGAGATTGACTTCCCATTGTTTATTAAATAACGAACTATATGAAACACACCATATTATCAATAGCCCTGCTAGTGCTGACCGCGCTGCTATGCGAGGCCAAGGAGTATTGCGTATACACAATATACGGCAAGGTGACATGTGGCGAAAACAACCGAACCGTGCGTGTCAAAGAGTATATTGACGAAGATGAGTTTGTAACCATACACGACGGTGGATGCCTCATCCTGTATGACGAAAAGAACAACAAGGGTCGCCGCATAGCCCTCAAAGAGATAGGACGTCAACGCATCAAAGTGCTCGTAGAACGTGCCGATGATAACTGCATGGAGAATTTCATGAGTTTCGGCAAGAAGTTGATATCGACACTTATCTCAGGCAAGACACCCACCAATACGGGTAGAGACATGTCGTCGCAAGGGGGTAGCTACCGTGCCGATGATGACAACGAAGTACTACTCGCAAGTGTCGCCAACCATTACAGTCGTAGCCGTAGTGGCAATACGCCGGAGGTTGAGTATCCCATAACCTTTACACTCAAAGACAGCAACGGTGCAGTAGCCACCCGCATCGACAGCAATGAACTCTACACCATAGGTGTTACCAACGGCAGTAGTGAATTTTTGTTTGTCAATGCCCTACTCATACGCCCCGATGGCAGTAAGGTGTTATTGCTACCCATTGACACCGGCAACAGTTGTTGCGCGCACTTGTGTATTCCTCCCTACTCAAGTGTCGACTTTACACAATATGCCCGATTTATTTCTGCTCCTGCCGGTGCTGAAATCATAGTAATTGCATCGCCGGTCGAAGTAGACTTCTCGATACTATACCGAGACTTCGACACGGTAAATGCCGACAAAAGCGCAAAACCTACAACAAAATTGGGTTGCATTATACAACACTACGAAGCCGAAGAATGAGAAAAACCTCGTAAAGGTAGGTTTATTCGTTTTTAATGTCTAATTTTGTAGCCAAATTAAGGAATGAGATATGGCATATAACTTTGGCATAACACTTGATGAGTTGTATCGCGCTATAGGGCGTGAGGTATACGAGCAGTGTATCGAGAACAAATCATTGGCACGCATCGACGAGCGTGGCCTCTTTCCCACTCCATACGTTCGCAACGACTACGACAAGGCCGATGGCCGTGCTCGTGGACAAAACTATGCCTCACTGCAACTTGCATGCGAGGTGATAGACGAAGATGGCAATGCTATAGCCCGCGAGGGTTTTGCCTCGTTTGCCGAAATGAATGTCGAAGTGTGCGACCTTCTTAACGAGTTTCCCGAGGGCCACTTCACTCGCGTGGTGATACAGTTGGTAGCATTTGTCAATCTATACCAACGCATGAGCGACAGCTACAGCACAGCCCGTGTCGTATCAAATGTGATAGACATGCCTCTCGATGAGTCACCCAATCGCATCATGCGCATCGACTGCCAACGACTCTTGTATCCCAACAAAGTGAAATAAACAATGATAAAAAATATATCCATGCGGGCTGCACTATTGCACAGCCCGCATGTTTTTTTATTGCAGTACTACTATTAAAATCTTATTTATGGTGCCTAATATATAGAGCAAGTGTATGAGAACGAATATTGTAGTCAAAAATAGCAAATAAAGAATCGGGATAGTGCAGCATAATAGCAGACATTACAGCATTTCAAATTGTTAAATTATATTAAAATTGGGGGGTGGTTACAGAGGGTTGATTTTCTCAAATCATATTTTTATATTTGCCTCAATATAAACCACTAACAGAAAGGAACGGCCATGAAAAAGATTCACCTAACCCTAATGCTTACCATTGCTATACTTGCTATTGGTTGCAACAGTGATCAGAATTCCAATCCTCAACCTACAGAAAAGATTGAAAAAACACTCTTTACAGGAACAGTAGAGAAAGGCCCCTTCGTGCAGGGATCATCAGTAACAATCTTTGAGCTCGACAACACCCTCACACAGACCGGAAAAGCATTCTCTACTACTATTGCGAACAACACCGGAGCGTTTGAACAACGCAACCTCAACCTCTCGTCGCAATATGTAGAGTTGAAAGCCGACGGCTACTACTACAACGAAGTGGAAGGTTGTGTAACAGAGTCGCCCATTACGCTCTATGCCGTAGCCGACATCAAAGATGTAGACAATGTAAATATAAACCTGCTCACTACGATAGAGCGTCAGCGCATCTTGTATCTTGTACAAAATGAGGGTTTTACTTTTGGCGACGCGCGCGACAAAGCCCACACCGAGGCATTGAACATCTTCGGTATGACCGATGAGGAGAACGCAAATGCCGATCAACTCAGCCTCAATAAAGACGCACAGTTGTTGGCCATATCTGCTATTGTACAAGGCTTCCGCACACCCGCCGAAGTAAGTTCGCTGATAGCATCGCTGGCAGCCGACCTTCGCGAAGATGGTACAATTGAAAATACAGCCTCTACCTCGGCATTTATGAACGGATTCCAAGGAATACACCCCGACGATGTAATAGCCAATCTGGAACAACAACAAGTAAGCACAAATTACACCGCTGAAGATGTACAAGTATGGCTCGATATGTTTGCACAAAACACATCTTACGAGCGTACCGAGTATATCGAATACCCCTATTCGGCATCGGGTTATATCAACCTTCTTAACCCCGACGTTACAAGACTGCAATATAGAAAAGATGTCTTTTTAGGTGCAATTACACCACAAGGAGCCAATTTGCGTGTAGAAATCAGCTCTACGGCCGAATATTTAATGGCAGCATTTCCTGCTCCAAACAATTGGGTGGGCACGTCGATAGAGTGCAGATATGACGAAGAAAACGAAGCAATATTTTTTGAAAACACATTTGAGGTGGAAACACCCGGTGGAGAGAGCGTGATAATATTGGGCGTACACTCACCGGGTACCATGACGCTCACAATTTACGAATACGGCAGCGACACACCCACTCGCGTTCAAACAATAGAGTTCTATGAGTAGTTTTTAATCGCTCATAAATAATACCCACCACACCGGGGGCAAGAGAACACAACTTGCCTCCGGTGTTATTTTATACTCCACAAAGGAGTTCCAAACTCAAACATTCAAACGCAAAACTTTATAAAAAAGCGCTCAAGTATGGGGATGATTTGCAGAGTTTTCAGTACATTCGCATAATAATTTGGGATAGTGTGGCACGGTGGGGCTTGGTGGCTCGACGGTGTGCCGGTATCTCGCTGATTATTAACCATACAAAACTCTACAGATATGTCAGTAAAAGTATCTATTATCAATCGTTCGCATCACGCGCTTCCTTCGTATAGCACACCTCTGTCGGCGGGTATGGACATCCGCGCCAATCTTGAGGAGCCCATAACCTTGCAACCCGGCGAGCGTCGCCTCATTCCCAC
>CAJGDT010000127.1 GCA_904502265.1 uncultured Barnesiella sp.
CATAGCTGCTTATCACGACCTGGGGTTGTGCGAAGGTCGCGAGCAACATCACATTGTTTCGGGCAAAATAGTAGCCAACGATAGTATGTTACACCAGTGGTTTACTCCCGAGCAAATTACCACCATGAAAGAGGCTGTAGAAGATCATCGTGCATCGAACGAACAGGCTCCACGTAGCATATATGGATGCATCGTAGCCGAAGCCGACCGCCTCATTGATACCGATATAACCCTACGACGCACGGTGCAATATGGACTGAAACACCTCGACACAACCGACCGCGAGGTACACTATGAACGTTTCCTCCATCATCTACAAGAGAAGTATGCCGAGGGTGGATACCTACGCTTGTGGTTACCACACAGCGATAATCAGAAACACCTTGATGAGCTTCGTAATGTTATTGCCAATGGCAAGGAATTGCGTCGCCGTTTCGACCAAATATTTGACGAGGAAAAATAGTTTTAAGCACTACCGGCAATAAAAAAAATTAACACAATCGCATCATTTCACCACTCAAAATAGCACTGGAAATAGCGCTTTATTGGAAATAAATCGCTATTTTTGCAATCACACATAATAAATTGAAATAATGCAAATAGTAGACATCATTATGTTGGGGCTTGTAGTGCTCATGACCATCTGGGGCATGGTGCGTGGCCTTGTACGCCAAATAGGCGACTTGGCAGCTCTGATATTAGGTGTTGTAGGTGCCAACCTATGGGGTAGCAACATTACCAATCTACTACTTGAACACGCCGGATGGAGTTTCGTCGTGTGTCAACTCGTTTCATATATAAGTCTTTTTCTTGCCATATACATCATCGTACGCATTGTAGAAGCTTGCATCAAGTCGCTTACACAACTGGTACGACTGGGCTGGATAGACTCTATTGCCGGAGGGCTGTTTGGTGCATTCAAGGCTGTTTTATTTGTAAGCATCCTGCTCAACTTGGTCATGCTTATAAGCAAGGATGCAGATGTATGGACATCGCCAACTTTCACCAATGCAATATGTTACGAGACAGTGAGAGATTTTGCTCCCAACATATTACATCTTGTAGAGAGCTACCAAACCAGCCCGACTCAATGATTGTTGTCAAAACAAAGTAAAGATGAAGATGGAAAACATAGATAATAAAATCAACAATAACGAAGAGCCTCGTAAAGACTCTATTCTCGAAGATGTTACATCAAAAGAGTATGAGTATGGCTTTGTTACAGATATAGAGACCGACATTATCGAGAAGGGTCTCAATGAGAATGTTGTACGCCATATCTCGGAACGCAAGGGCGAGCCTGAATGGCTACTCGAATTTCGCCTGCAGGCCTTCCGCCACTGGCAAACCCTCAAGATGCCTACATGGGCACACCTCAATATACCCGAAATCGACTATCAAGCCATCAGCTACTATGCCGAGCCCAAGACTCGCAAAGGCCCTGAGTCGCTCGATGAGGTAGACCCTGAGTTGCTCAAGACATTCGACAAACTTGGCATATCGCTCGAGGAACAAATGCGCCTGTCGGGTATTGCCGTAGATGCCGTTATGGACAGTGTATCGGTTAAGACGACTTTCCGCGAAAAGTTGGCCGAACTCGGCGTTATATTCTGCTCAATCAGCGAGGCTGTAAAGGACTATCCCGACCTCGTACGTAAGTATCTTGGCTCGGTAGTTTCATACCGTGATAACTTCTTTGCAGCACTCAACTCGGCTGTATTTAGTGACGGTTCGTTTGTATACATTCCTAAAGGGGTGCGTTGCCCTATGGAACTATCTACCTACTTCCGCATTAATGCAGCCAATACAGGTCAATTTGAGCGCACACTTATTGTTGCCGATGACGATAGCTACGTGAGCTATCTTGAAGGCTGTACAGCTCCTATGCGCGACGAAAACCAGCTCCATGCCGCCATTGTAGAGATACGTGTACATGAGCGTGCCGAGGTAAAATACTCGACCGTACAAAACTGGTATCCCGGTGATAAAGATGGTAAAGGTGGTATATACAACTTTGTAACCAAACGCGGATTGTGCAAAGGCGATAACTCGAAACTATCGTGGACTCAAGTAGAGACAGGCTCGGCTATTACCTGGAAATATCCCAGCTGTGTACTTGCCGGTGACAATTCGGTAGGCGAATTCTACTCAGTAGCCGTTACCAATAACCACCAACAGGCCGACACCGGTACCAAAATGATACATATTGGCAAGAATACGCGCAGCACCATTGTATCGAAAGGTATCTCGGCCGGTAGCAGTCAAAACAGCTATCGTGGACTGGTGCGTGTAACACCTACTGCCGATAATGCTCGCAACTTTACTCAATGCGATAGCCTCTTGCTCAGCGACCATTGTGGTGCCCACACATTCCCCTATATCGACATCAAGAACAATACGGCTGTGATGGAGCACGAGGCTACAACCTCAAAGATTAACGAAGACCAAATCTTCTACTGCAATCAACGTGGTATCCCCACCGAAGATGCCGTTGGTCTTATCGTTAATGGTTATGCCAAAGAGGTTATGAACAAGTTGCCCATGGAGTTTGCCGTAGAGGCTCAAAAACTCCTGCAAGTAACTCTTGAAGGATCGGTAGGTTAATCAATAACACCCCCATAACAACAACTCGGGCACATCTATCAAGATGTGCCCGAGTTTGTATATACATTGTTGGGGTTATTTCATTACAAGCCAAAAGCCTCACGAACGGCATCGACGTAGTCGAGTTTTTCCCATGTAAAGAGTTCTACCTCGCGCACGATAGGCTCGGCAAGATAGCGCGATGAGAAGGTCTTGGTAATGGTACGGGGAGTACGACCCATGTGACCATAAGATGCAGTCTCTTCGTAGATAGGATTGCGCAATTTGAGGCGCTCCTCGATAGCACGAGGACGCATATCGAACAACTTATCTACTATCTCGGCAATCTCAGCATCACTTTGCGATACGTGCGACTTGCCATAGGTGTTGACATAAATACTTACAGGACGAGCCACACCGATAGCGTATGACACTTGCACCAATACCTCATCGGCAACACCGGCAGCAACCAAGTTCTTGGCAATGTGACGAGCTGCATAGGCAGCCGAACGGTCCACCTTCGAGGGGTCTTTACCCGAGAATGCACCACCACCATGTGCGCCTTTACCGCCATAAGTATCTACAATGATTTTGCGGCCGGTAAGACCTGTATCGCCATGAGGACCACCAATAACAAACTTACCAGTGGGATTGACGTGAAGAATAAGACTATCGTCGAAGAGGGCTTGCACGCGCTCGGGCAATTGAGCTATCACGCGGGGCAACAATACCTCTTTTACATCGCGGCGGATGGTTGCCAACATAGCCTCATCGGCACGATCTTGAGCCTCTACAGTATCATTATCGGGGCATATAAACTCGTCATGTTGAGTAGAGATAACAATGGTGTGAATACGCACGGGATTATTTTGCTCATCATACTCGATGGTTACTTGCGACTTTGAATCGGGGCGCAAGTAAGATGTAACACGACCCTTGCGCAAGTAAGTCATTTGTTCAGCCTCACGACGTATCTTGGCCAATTCGAGCAAGAGGATGTGCGAAATTTCAAGCGAGAGAGGCATATAGTTATCTGTCTCGTTACAAGCATAACCAAACATCATACCTTGGTCGCCGGCACCTTGCTCCATGGGATCCTTACGCTCAACACCGCGGTTAATATCGGCACTTTGCTCATGAATAGCCGAAAATACACCACATGAATCACCATCGAACTTATAGGCACTCTTGTTATAACCAATACGGTTAATAACACGACGAGCAGTCTCCATCAAATCTACAGAGGCCGACGACTTCACCTCTCCTGCCAACACTACCTGACCGGTAGTTACCAATGTTTCGCAAGCCACTTTCGAGGTAGGATCTTGCGCCAAGAATTGGTCAAGTACAGCATCTGACAATTGGTCGGCCACTTTATCGGGGTGTCCTTCCGACACCGACTCCGATGTAAATAAATAATTCTTACTCATATCGTTCTATTTTATCTATTACTAAACGGGGCAACAACACATTGTGTCGCTATATCAACAACGGCAGAGGGAAGACTAACTCAAAAAAATCACACAAATTGTAGCGCCTTGAAACGGCGGTATGCACAGAACAGTTTTAGCAATTTTTTTGTGTGGTTGCAAGCAGTCAAATCCTTCCACAATTATTTCGGGCACAAAGGTACGAAATATTATTGAATTACAAACACCTACAATGGCATAAGGTGATAAAATAAATAATGTTTGTGCTTTATTACCTTTTTTCTATAAGTCATCATCGATATATCATTTCAACTTTGGCAGATTATCCATCATAACATAGATATAATATTACAACATATAAATATCAAAAGAGGCCGTGTCTTGTGAGACACAGCCTCGGGCTGTATATACACTACTTCGATTAGAGTTGGGGACCTGCAGCTACGAGAGCTTTACCTGCTTCGTTACCGGTGAACTTGTTGAAGTTCTTGATGAAGCGACCGGCGAGGTCTTTGGCCTTCTCTTCCCACTCGCAAGCGCAAGCGTAAGTGTCGCGAGGATCGAGGATTGCGGGGTCAACACCGGGCAACTCTGTGGGAACTGTGAATGAGAAGTAAGGAATTTGTTTTGTGGGAGCTTTATCGATAGAGCCATCGAGGATAGCATCGATAATACCACGAGTATCGCGGATAGAGATACGCTTACCTGTACCATTCCAACCTGTATTTACGAGGTATGCTTTAGCACCTGATTTTTCCATCTTCTTAACCAACTCCTCGGCATATTTAGTGGGGTGCAATGACAAGAATGCAGCACCGAAGCAAGCAGAGAATGTGGGAGTGGGCTCAGTAATACCACGCTCAGTACCGGCCAACTTAGCAGTGAAGCCAGAGAGGAAGTAGTACTTAGTTTGCTCAGCGTTCAAGATAGAAACGGGAGGCAATACACCAACTGCATCGGCCGAGAGGAAGATTACGCTCTTAGCAGCGGGACCCTTTGATTGGGGACGTACGATGTTGTTGATGTGGAAGATGGGGTATGATACACGAGTGTTCTCAGTAACCGACTTGTCGCTGAAGTCGATCTTACCGTTGGCATCAACAGTTACGTTCTCGAGGAGAGCGTCGCGCTTGATAGCAGCGTAGATGTCTGGCTCAGACTCTTTGTCGAGGTTGATAACCTTAGCGTAGCAACCGCCCTCGAA
>CAJGDT010000128.1 GCA_904502265.1 uncultured Barnesiella sp.
CCCGGTTGTGCTATAAAGTTGTTGCGTGCATAGTCCATGATGCTGGGGGTAGTACCATATTTCTGGGTAAACGAGGGGCTGCGAAGCGAATCGATGGGGAACGAGTAGCTTGCACCCATGTTGTGCATAAGACCTATGGTGTGACCTATTTCGTGCGAGGCAACATAGCGAAGTGACTCGCACATAACGTCGTTGTCGAAGATGTTTTTGCGTACACGTTCATCAACAGCCGCTGTTTGGGTAAAGCGCCAGTTGTGTACGAGCGACAAGATGTTGTGGAACCACAATACATCGGCGGTGAGTATCTCACCACTGCGGGGGTCTACATAACTGGGACCACGTGCGTTGGCAATGGATGTTGTGGCATACTTGATACAACTATAGCGTATGTCGTCGGGGTTGAAGTCGGGGTCTTCCTCGGGCGAAGGATAGTCGCGAGCGATAATTGCGTCCTTGAAACCGGCCTTTTCAAAGGCTGTTTTCCAGTCCTCAACACCTTGTCTTACAGTGGCACGCCACTTAACAGGGAATGCTGTATCGACATAGAATACAATAGGCTTGGCAGGAACTACCAACTCGCCACGCATATAGGCTTCACGGTCTTCTTCGCGAGGCTCTAAGCGCCAGCGGTGTATAAAGGTCTCGCTGTCGACCTTGTCAATACTGCTCGAGAAGATGTTCTTGGTGGTCGAGAAGTAGCCTACACGCTTGTCGCGCAGACGGGGCATCATGGGCTTTTCGGGGAGCAGTACCAATGAACGGTGCATGGTGAGAGTGAGGTGATTGCCCTCGGTGTAGCTGATGACCGAACGTATTTCGATGTTGTTGGGGAAGTTCTTTACACCCTCAAAGTGTCCTTTGCCACCTTTAAGACGGTCTTTCTTGGCCGTCTCACCTTGGGGATTGATAATATCGTTGTTCTCATTGAAGAACTTGGTGACGTTTATCACAACACCCTTTTTGTCGTCAGTCTTAGCCTCGATTTTGAAAGAGGCAACGATGGGGTCGGCAAAGTTCTTGTTGAACGAAGGAGTAATCTCGTCACCTTCGACAACAACGTCGCGCACTTGGGCACGATGCAAGAACACCATCTGTTCGTTGCGGCTGAATCGTATCATCGTAGGGCGACCTATCATTTGTCCGGCCACGGTTTTGGTGGGGTCGCTTGTAGCGGCCATGCGGTTCGATATCAGATAGTCGCGTCCCAGCAACGAGTCGGGTATTTCAAAGAATAACTCATTTTTCTCATTGAGATATGTGGTAAACAATCCATCTTGTTTTTGGCAACCTTTAATGAGTTTGCTGTAGGCCGTTTCGGGAGGTGTTTCTACTTGCTCGGTTTTTGCCTTTTTCTTTTTCTCTTTTTTCTTAGGTGCAGCCTGAACGGATATTCCACCCAATGAAATGATTGCAATAAGCAACCACGAAAGCAGATGTGTACGTTTCATAGGTATATAATTATTGTGTTATGTAGATTGTTATCGCAAAGATAAAGAAAAAACTCATATAAGCATGGGTTTCTTCTATCACCTTTCACTATCTTTGCACCGTGCAATGAAGATTGAACTATGGAAATAAAAAAGGCTCAGTTTGTAATAAGTAATAGCGATGTGCGCAAGTGTCCCGATACAGGCTTACCCGAGTATGCCTTTATAGGTCGCTCTAATGTGGGTAAATCGTCGCTTATAAATATGCTTGCCAACCGTAATGGTATGGCAAAGACTTCGGCTACGCCGGGAAAAACTATGCTCATCAACCACTTTATCATCAATGATGAGTGGTATATTGTTGACTTGCCCGGATATGGTTATGCACGTCGAGGCAATGAGGGTCGTGAAGAGATACGTCGCATTATCAATGCCTATGTGCTCAATCGTGAGGCAATGACTTGCTTGTTTGTATTGCTCGATTGTCGTCATGCACCACAACGAATCGACCTCGAATTTATGGAATTCTTGGGCGAGAATGGTGTGCCTTTTGCCATTATCTTTACCAAGGCCGATAAGATTTCGAAGGGTGCACTTGAACGCAATGTAGAGGCATATAAGGCTAAGTTGCTTGAGACTTGGGAGGAGTTGCCCCCGATATTTTGTACATCGTCCGAGAAGAAACAGGGTCGCGAGGAATTGCTCGATTATATCGAAGACATCAATCGTGCTATCAAGGAGGAGTGTTAAACCTCTTTTTAGCTTTATTATCATAATTGTATTTGCACAGGCTCGCAATATTGCCTACCTTTGGATGTGTAAATAAAAAATGAGTGAGTATGGTTACTGAGCAACAAAAGCAATGGATGCGTGAGGCAATAGCACTCTCGTCGCGTAATGTCGATAATGGAGGAGGCCCCTTTGGAGCTGTTATTGTAAAAGATGGCGAAATTGTTGCCTATGGTGCTAATCGTGTCACTGCCGATAATGACCCTACAGCCCATGCAGAGGTAAGTGCCATACGAGCAGCTGCCAAGAAGTTGGGCACATTTGACCTGTCGGGTTGCGACATATACACCTCGTGCGAGCCATGTCCGATGTGCCTTTCGGCCATATATTGGGCGCGTATAGGTCATATATATTATGGCAATACGCAGTATGATGCCAAGGCTATCAACTTCGACGACTCTTTTATATACGATGAGTTGTCGCTTGCACCCGAGCATCGAGCTATACCTGCCGAGCGCATATTGGGCGATGAGGCTATCGCTACATTTAATAAGTGGCGCGATAAAGAGGATAAAATTGAGTATTAATAACACACAAATAATATTAGTAAACAATGGCAAACTGGTTTGAATGTAAAGTAAAATATGGCAAAACCCTCGAAACGGGTATTCAAAAAACCGTGACAGAGTCGTTCTTGGTAGATGCTCTATCGTTTACCGAGGCCGAGGGTCGCATTATCGAGGAGGTGCGTCCTTTTGTATCGGGCGAATTTAGCGTATCGGCAATTAAGCGTGCCAACTATAGCGAAGTATATTTCGATGCTACCGGTGATCGTTGGTTCCGTTGCCGCGTGAGCTTTATTACCATTGATGAGAAGACTGGTGTAGAGAAACTTACTCCCACCAATATCTTGGTACAAGCTACCGAACACTCGCAAGCAGTAGAAAATCTCAACCTTTGCATGAAGGGAACAATGGCCGATTGGCGTATAACTGCCGTGAACGAAACTTCGTTGCTCGACGTATTCCGCTATGAGAGCAATGTGCCCGATATGTCTAATCAATAATTTGCAATGACAACAGTAGCAACGCGACTTAGTGAAGTGAAATCGACTCTGCCCGCTACAGGCGTTCAGCTTGTGGCTGTGTCGAAGTTTCATCCTGCCGAGACTATTCGAGAGGCGTATGATGCCGGACATCGTTGCTTCGGTGAGAGCAGAGTGCAAGAGTTGCAACAAAAATATGACCAATTGCCACACGACATCGAGTGGCATTTTATAGGTCACTTGCAAACCAATAAAGTTAAGTATATCATACCCTACGTGGCTATGATACATAGTGTTGACAGTACTCGCATACTCGATGAGATAGAGCGACAAGCTGCACGTGTAGATCGTGTGGTAGACTGCTTGCTTGAGGTGCATGTAGCGCAGGAGGATACCAAGTTTGGATTCTCGCCCCAGGAGTGCTGCGATTTCCTTGCGTCGCTTACAGTCGATAGCTATCCCCATGTGCGTTTCAGGGGTATTATGGGTATGGCATCGAATACCGATGACGAGGTGCAAGTACGTGCCGAGTTTGCTCAGCTCAAGGCATTGTTTGATACTGTTCGTAATGGAGCTATGGCGGGTAATAGTAGCTTCGATACCCTTTCGATGGGTATGAGTCTCGATTATCGCATGGCAATTGAAGAGGGTAGTACCATGGTGCGCATAGGCACAACGATATTTGGTGAGCGAGAGTATTGATAATCTTAATATTAAGATATAAGAAAAACGGCGCAGACCCACGAGGTTTGCGCCGTTTTTGTGTTATGCTCAGTGTAAACTTATTCGAGTAGGTAATCGTCTTCTTCAGCCTCGGGTAAGTATACAATAAATGTTGTAGCACCGATAGTTACTACGTCCTCATGTTTGAGAATGGCGCGTTCGCGATCATTGAGAATCTCGCTGCGCAAGAAAGTGCCCGTGAGGCTGGGGTTGTCACGTAAGGTATAGCGAGCAGTGCCATCGGGTTGAGGCTTAACGTTGATGATGCAGTGGCGACGGTCCATACTCATATCGCCACTTTGTATCGAAATGTTTACCACGCTACCCGGAGAGTGTCGGCCAATGATGTTATCGCCGGGTTGTAGGGCAAAGGTTTGGCGGTAGCCAAATTGATTTTCGAGTACGGTAATATATCCATACGGAGCATCAATATCCTCACGGTTCATCTCCTCGATTTCGTCGAGCGTGAGTGAGAAGTGTTTGCGACAAGCCGGACAAGCAAAAGATATGCTTGTAACTTGATGGTAGCGAGTCTCGTCAAAACTGAATTTATGCTCGCATTTGGGGCAGATGATATGTCTCATTAGATAAAACTTTTGTGCAAAGGTAGGCTATAAAACAGATTTTGCCAAATTTTTGCGTGGCGATAATAGATTAGGTGTAATATAAATAGATGTTGTGCGTTATAATAATATGTATATGCATTAGAAAAATTATGTTTTGCAACATATATTGTAGACATAGCATACTGAACAAGACAATTATAACGTGTATGTTAACGGCTCTAAAATGCTAAAAAACTATTGTATTGCTTTTTTTATCCGAAAAATAGTACTAAATTTGCCCCATTAAACTGCGAATGCTATAGAGCTATTGTAAGCATTTTGATAGCAGAGAGGCCTATTTCTGATTTTGAAACTTTGATGAGAACTATGCCTTGATGATATTGTGAAAGCAAAAATGAGAGAATTAAATAATTTAATATTAAACACTTAAACCAAATTAAAAACAATTAAATTATGGCAACTAAAAAGGCTGCGACTAAAAAGTCGAATGTAATTGGCGTTAAGAGCCCTATTTGGGTAATCTTGCTTTGCGCTGTAGCAGGTTTCTGCTTCTACCAATTTGTGTGTGGTGCTCCTCACCGTTTCTCTGAAGGCGACCCCGTTAACGGTCACCCCCTCAATGGCGACCTTCTCGCTACAGTTTACAAAGGTGGTTTCATCGTGCCTATCCTTATGACATGTCTTCTCACTGTTATCGTTCTCTCTGTTGAGCGTTTCATCGC
>CAJGDT010000129.1 GCA_904502265.1 uncultured Barnesiella sp.
ACGCTACCCAAACCGAATGTACCGGCAGCCTCGCGGGGCAAGTTGGTGTATTGAGTACCATCGGCCATATCAATACCCACATTGGCGTGAACGCGCATGTCGGGGAAGAAGTGGAGACGATAGTCGGCCTCGATATTACCAATGAAATCCCATGAGTAAGCACGGTCGTCTTTTTGCTCAAGGATACCGAGGGGGTTGAGGGGAGCTTGGCTGTTGTAAACATTACCGGTAGGCCATTGCCAGTAACCGCCAAATTGCTCGGGGTTGCCATATACGGGTTGAGTGGGGTCGTATGCTGCAGCAGCACCAATAGCACCACCGTCGGCATAGCGGTTCTCAACATACATACCCTTGGCATTAATGTTGAACTTCAAGTAGTCGTCGAAGAATGTGGGTGACAAGTTAACTGAACCTGTAACACGCTCAAAGTTTGAAGTCTTCACGATACCGTCTTGGTTGGTGTAACCAACAGAAACACGGTAGGGCATCCAGCTGAAACCACCTGTAAGCGTTACGTTGTGGTCGTGGCTGATGGCGTTTTGGTAAATAAGGCTTTGCCAGTCGGTGTTGGCAGTTCCGAGTTTACCAAGTATTTCGTCGGCATTCTCGCGCTTGCCGTAGATGCTTGTGGCAAGTTCGCGGAATTGATCGCCTGTCATCACCTCACGCAAGCGTACGGGTGTGCTGAGCGATACGTTACCGTTGTATGAAACGTGGAGTCGAGAGCCTTTGTTACCCTTCTTGGTGGTGATGATAATCACACCATTGGCAGCGCGCGAACCGTAGATGGCAGTAGCCGAAGCGTCTTTAAGAACGGTGAACGAAGCGATGTCGTTGGGGTTGATGGTGCTCAAGGGGTTGGCAACACCTTGGATACCGCTGTTGTCGAGTGCAAGACCATCAACAACGATAAGGGGAGCATTGCTGGCCGAGAGTGAAGAACCACCACGGATAGTGATAGAAGCGCCACCACCGGGAGTACCACCGTCTGAAACAACGTTTACACCGGCGATTTTACCGGTAATCATGTCTTGAGCATTGGTAACAAGACCTTTGTTCATGGCATCGGGCTCAATGGCTGTAACCGAACCGGTAGCGTCGGCTTTCTTTACAACACCATAACCGATAACCACAGCCTCTTCGAGAACGTGAGCATCCTCTTCGAGGGTAACCACTACTGAAGGAGCAGCGGCAACTTCTTGGGGTTTGTAACCAATGTAGCTAACCTTAATGGTAGCACCTTGTTCGGCTCTCAATGAGAAGTTACCATCGATGTCGGTGGTAGTTCCCACAGATGTACCTACTAGCATAGCATTAGCACCAATGATGGGCTCGCCATACGAATCCTTTACGTGTCCCGATACAACGATTTGCTGTGCAAATGCTGCAATAGAGAAGCAAAGCAGCATGGCTGCTACAAGCACTCTGGGGACTTTTTTACTAACGTAATTCATGTAGATTAGATTAAAAAAGTTGTTGTTAATATTTGGGTTTTTTGTATTTGTATTTTACAACTATCGTAATGTATGGATACAATTATCCACACTATTCAGAATGCAAATATAAATTTTATTGTTATATGAAATAGATTTCTTATATGTTAAATTATTTTTTTAACACTGCAAACGTTTGCGTGGTATTTTTTCTTTATTATTTTTGCGTTGAATAATTTATTCCTCAAATAATTGCAACTTTGAGTTTTGAAAAAAATCATTGTTTTGTAGACTATGTCATCACACATTACAATCAAGGATATAGCTAAGGCTATGGGGTGTGCTCCTTCTACTGTTTCGCGAGCATTGAACAATAGTTCTAATATCAGCCCTGCCGTGCGTGAGGCGATACAGCGTTATGCTATGGAGCACAACTACCGCCCCAATGAGTTCGCGTTGAGTCTGCGTAATAATCGCTCCAATACGATTGGTGTAATTTTGCCCCAAATCAAGCACTATTTCTTTGCCAGTGTGTTGTCGGGTATAGAACGTGCTGCCGGTGAGGCGGGCTACAATATCATGGTAGCGCAGAGCAACGAGGAGTATGATAAAGAGGTGGCTATAGTAGAGTCGTTTAGAAAAGCCAAGGTGTGTGGCGTTATTGCATCGCTAGCCAAGGGTACAATGGACTATACTCACTTCCGTCGTTTGGTGGAGGAGGAGGTTCCTCTGGTATTTTATGACCGCATATGTACCGAGTTGAATACCTCGCGCGTGGTAGTTGATGATTATACCGGTGCGTTTGCTGCTGTTGAGCACATGATAGAGACGGGTTGCAGTAAGGTGGCATTCTATACCTCACCCTTGCATCTCGAAATATCGAAAAATCGTCGTAATGGTTATGTGGATGCTTTGCGCAAACACCGCTTGGAGGTGGATAATAACTTGATAATCGAGTGTGATACACGTGAGGCTGCTCGTGAAATAACAATGAATATGTTGCGCTCGGATGGTGTGCACCCCGATGCATTCTTTGCTGTTAATGCCGATACGGCTGCGGGTATATTGTATGCATGTAAAGATGCGGGATTGCGTGTGCCTGAGGATGTGTCGATATGTGGTTTTTCGGACAACGAAACTGCCCGCTCTACCGAGCCTCGCTTGTCGATGGTCGACCAACCCGGTGAGGCTGTTGGCGAAGGTGCTATGGAGTTGCTCTTGGCCAAGATAGGTGGTGGCGAGGAGAAACTTGTATATAAAAATAAAATCGTGAAAACATCGCTTTTGTTGCGAGGTAGTACACGAAAAAAACAGGAATGAATATGAACTTCAAAATAAAATAATTGTATGAAAATCAAGCCGGACTTGTCTTTTGTAAAACTCTTTAACTTGAGTTTTGGATTTTTTGGTGTACAGATTGCGTATGCCTTGCAGAGTGCCAATGTGAGCCGTATTTTTGCAACCTTGGGTGCTGACCCTCACGACCTGAGTTTCTTCTGGATTCTCCCTCCGTTGATGGGTATTATTGTACAGCCTTTGGTGGGTAAATGGAGTGATAATACCTGGACTCGCTTTGGTCGTCGCATACCTTATTTGTTTATCGGAGCTCTTGTGGCTGTGTTGGTGATGTGCATGTTGCCCAATGCCGGTAGCTTTGGCTTGTCGGTGAGTGCGGCTATGATATTTGGTTTGGTGTCGTTGATGTTCCTCGACACATCTATTAATATGGCTATGCAACCCTTCAAGATGATGGTGGGTGACATGGTGAACGAAAAACAAAAGGGTCTTGCTTACTCTATACAAAGCTTCTTGTGCAATGCAGGTAGCTTGGTGGGTTATCTATTCCCCTACATTTTTACTGCCCTTGGTGTGGCGAGCGTTGCTGCAGCTGGCGAGATACCCGACTCGGTGAAATGGTCGTTCTATGTAGGTGCTATTATACTTATATTATGTGTTATCTACACTACATCGACTGTTAAGGAGATGCCTCCCAAAGAGTATGCCGACTATCATGGTATCAAGGAAGATGAGAATGAGGAGAAGGTGAGCATGTTAAAGTTGCTCGTGAAGGCTCCTAAGACTTTCTGGACTGTAGGTTTGGTACAATTCTTCTGCTGGGCAGCATTTATGTATATGTGGACTTATACCAACGGTGCTATTGCCGAGGGTGCTTTCAATACTCCTATTGTAAATGGTGCACTTGACACAGCCTCTAAGGAGTATCAAGCTGCCGGTGACTGGGTAGGTGTGTTGTTTGCTGTACAAGCTGTAGGTTCGGTATTGTGGGCAGTGGTTTTGCCTATGTTCCGCAGCCGTAAGTTTGCCTATTCGTTGAGTCTTTTGTTGGGTGCATTAGGTTTCATCTCGACCTATTTCATTACCGACCAATATGCGTTGTTCGTGTCGTATGCCCTCATTGGTTGCGCATGGGCTGCTATGTTGGCTATGCCTTTCACTATCCTTACCAACTCGCTCTCGGGCAAGCATATGGGTACATACCTCGGATTGTTTAATGGTACTATCTGTCTACCCCAAATTGTAGCTGCTGCAACCGGTGGTCTTGTATTGGGTTGCCTCCCTCTTACCGAGAGTGGTATAGCACCTCAAAACATGATGCTTGTCTTGGCAGGTATCTTCTTGATATTGGGTGCATTGTCGGTATTTATCGTGAATGAGAAAAAACAAGGCGAAGAGTAAAAAAAGACAAAAGGTATGAAAAAAATAATTTCAATCGCAACCGTTGCCCTTGCCGCTACTATGCTGGTGGGCTGTGGTAGCAAGCAATCGGCTCCCGAATTGAACTTGCCCGATAGCGCAGTTGTAAGTATCAATAAGGTAGATCCTCCTTGCTGGTTTACCGGTATGAAGAACCCCTCGTTGCAAATAATGTTGTATGGCGAGGGTGTAGGTAATGCAACCAATGTGGTGACCGACTATCCCGGTGTCGTAGTAGATGACGTAGTAAGATTGGATAGTAAAAACTACTTGCTTGTATATCTTAATGTCGCCAAAGCACAACCTGGAGATATGACGCTTTATCTTGTGTATGACAATTGTAAGCAAGCAGTTCCTTATGAATTGCGTGCTCGCGAGGTAGCTCCTGAGGCTCGTATTGGTTTTGATGCCGGCGATGTGCTCTATATGCTCATGCCCGACCGCTTTGCCAATGGCGACCCATCGAACGATTATGTTGAGGGTATGAGTGCCTATGTGGTTGACCGCAACCAACCCAATGCACGCCATGGTGGCGACATCAAGGGTATTACCGATCATCTCGACTACTTCAGCGAGTTGGGTGTTACTGCCCTGTGGTTCACTCCCGTGCTCGAAAACAATATGGGCGATGATATGTGGGGCGAGTTCCGTCATAGCTGTTACCATGGCTATGCCACTACCGATTATTATAAGGTAGACCCCCGTTTTGGTACTAACGACGATTATCGCGAG
The DNA here is from genome assembly GCA_904502265.1 of uncultured Barnesiella sp. GTDB lineage: Bacteria > Bacteroidota > Bacteroidia > Bacteroidales > Barnesiellaceae_A > Barnesiella_A. Next base: position 4,881 of record CAJGDT010000129.1, read on the forward strand.
TTGGTTGCCAAGGCGCACGAGAAGGAGTTGAAGGTGGTGATGGATATGATATTCAATCACTGCGGTAGTGAGCATGTGTGGCTCAAAGATATGCCTTCGAAAGACTGGTTTAACTACCCCGACTACAAGAACAACTTTGTGCAAACATCATACAAGCTCACACCTCATGTCGATATGTATGCATCGCAATACGACTTCGACCAGATGAACGATGGCTGGTTTGTCATCTCAATGCCCGACCTCAACCAACGTAACCCTCATGTGGCTCGCTATCTTGTACAAAACAGTTTCTGGTGGATTGAGGCAGTGGGTATTGATGG
>CAJGDT010000130.1 GCA_904502265.1 uncultured Barnesiella sp.
TATATACTCAAGAGAACTACGATAAGATAGACTTGCACCGTCCTTATGTAGACGATATCGTATTGGTATCGGCAAGTGGCAAGCCTATGAAACGTGAGAGCGACCTTATCGACGTATGGTTCGACTCGGGTGCTATGCCTTATGCTCAAATACACTACCCCTTCGAAAACAAAGAGGCATTTGAACGTGGTGATGTATTCCCCTGCGACTTTATTGCCGAGGGTGTAGACCAAACTCGTGGTTGGTTCTACACATTGCACGCCATAGCTACAATGATTTTTGACAACGTATCATACAAAACCGTTATTTCAAACGGTCTCGTATTGGATAAGAACGGCAACAAGATGTCGAAACGCCTTGGCAATGCTGTTGATCCCTTCGAGACTATCGAGAAATATGGTTCAGACCCCTTGCGTTGGTACATGATAACCAACTCATCACCTTGGGACAACCTCAAGTTTGACATCGAGGGTGTTGAGGAGGTACGTCGTAAATTCTTCGGTACTCTCTACAATACTTACTCATTCTTTGCATTGTATGCCAACGTAGATGGCTTTACAGGCACCGAGGAGCAAGTACCCGTTGCCGAGCGTCCCGAGATTGACCGCTGGATTATCTCGTTGCTCAACTCTCTTATCAAAGAGGTTGACGAGTACTATGCATCGTACGAGCCCACTCGTGCCGGCCGAGCTATTGCCGACTTCGTGAATGACAACTTGAGTAACTGGTATGTACGCCTCAACCGCAAACGTTTCTGGGGTGGTGATATGAACCAAGACAAACTTGCAGCTTATCAAACCCTCTTCACTTGCCTCGAAACCATTGCACGACTAATGGCTCCTATAGCACCTTTCTATGCCGACCGTCTATACACCGACCTTACTACAGCGGCCGGAACAGACAACCAATCGGTACACCTCAGCTACTATCCTACTTGCAACACTGAGTACATCGATAGCGAGTTGGAAGAGCGCATGCGCATAGCACAAGATATCACATCGATGGTATTGGCATTGCGTCGCAAGGTGAACATCAAAGTGCGTCAACCCCTCACAACACTTATGATCCCCGTTGTAGATGAAACCCAACGTCGCCATGTAGAGGCAATGAAGGAACTCATCCTTGCAGAGGTGAACGTAAAAGAGTTGAAGTTTGTCGACAACGCTGCCGGTATCTTGGTAAAACGCGTGAAACCCGACTTCAAGAAACTCGGTCCGCGCTACGGCAAGATTATGAAACAACTTGCTGCCATCATCGCCGAAATGAGCCAAGAGGACATCCTCACATTCGAAAAGAATGGTTCGTTCACCTTCAACGTAGATGGTACTGAAGCCACTGTAGAGGCTGCTGACGTAGAAATCCTCTCGGAAGACATTCCCGGATGGCTCGTTGCCAACGAGGGTCGTCTCACCGTAGCACTCGACATTACAGTTACCGACGAATTGCGTCGCGAAGGCTACGCTCGTGAGCTTATCAACCGCATACAAAACATCCGTAAATCAAGCGGATTTGAAATAACAGACAAGATCCACGTAACACTCGCACACCATGAAGAGACCGATGCAGTGGTAGCCGAATATGGCGAATACATGGCACGACAAATTCTTGCCGAGAGCTTTGTTGTAGGTGACTTGCAAGAAGGTGCAGATGTTACAGAACTCGATTTCGATACATTTAAAGTAATGGTGAAGGTAGTGAAGGCTTAAATAGCCTTCCTCCTGAACTGTTGAAGAATCGAGTTGTTTAGTAATTTATTCAACCTTAAAAACTGAAAAACTATGGCTGAGAAAACACGCTATTCAGATGCCGAACTGGAAGAGTTCCGCGAGGTAATCAATATGAAACTCGCCAAGGCAATGAAAGACTACGAAAGTCTTAAATCGGCTATCATGAACAATGATGGCAACGATGTAACCGACACATCACCCACATTCAAAGTACTCGAAGAAGGTGCTGCTACACTCTCAAAAGAGGAAGCCGGTCGTCTTGCTGAGCGTCAGATGAAATTCATCCAACACTTGCAAGCTGCCCTCATACGCATAGAGAACAAAACATACGGTATATGCCGCGAAACAGGAAAACTTATTCCCAAAGAGCGTTTGATGGCTGTACCTCATGCCACTCTCAGCGTTGAGGCTAAGAACAAAGGTGTGAAATAAGAAACAAACCACAACAACCACATACACTCTGTACCACATCGGCACAGATTGTATGTGGTTGCAATATTTTGTAGAACAGTAGAACACATAACAACTTTTTATGAAGAGATTATCTCGCGGACAATGGGCTACAATCATAGTATTTGTCGTACTCATTATCGACCAATGCGTGAAATTTATCGTCAAGACCAACATGTACATAGGTGAGAGCATCGATGTAACCGGCTGGTTTAAGATAGCATTTATTGAGAACAACGGAGCCGCATTTGGCATGGAATTGGGCAGTAAGCTATTCCTATCCATCTTTCGCATCATTGCATCATGTGGTTTGGGTTACGCCTTGTGGTATATATGCCGTCGTCCCCAATATAAAATGGGCTTTATAGCATGTGTTGCTCTTATATTGGCAGGTGCTATTGGTAATATTATCGACTGCATGTTCTATGGCTTGATATTCAATGCCCCCATGCCTCCCGAAGTAGCAACCCTTTTCCCTGCCGAAGGTGGATATGCGCCCTTCTTTTATGGCAGAGTAGTAGATATGCTTTACTTCCCCCTCTTCTCGTTCTACTGGCCCGATTGGATGCCCTTTGTCGGAGGTGAATATTTTGAATTTTTCCGCCCGATATTCAACATTGCCGACTCGGCTATCTGTGTGGGTGTAGCTATCATTCTATTGTTCTACTATAAGCAATTGTCGGCCGAAGAGACATCGGTGCCCAAACAAGAAAAATAATAAAATATGAAAAGGAACTGCCTCATATACATACTCTTTACAATTACATTGCTATTGGCTTCATGTCGTAGCCAGCCCGACTATGTAATAGATAAAGAACGTATGGTAGATCTTATGATAGATGTACACAAGACAGAGGCAGTAATCAACCTCAACTACTCTTCATATCCCACTGACGAGAAGAAACGTGCATTGCGCAAGGCTGTCTATATGCGCCATAATGTCAGCGAAGCCGAGTTCGACTCATCAATGATATGGTACGGACACCACCTTGATGTATACATGGAGATATACGACGAAGTGATAAAACGACTAAAAGAAGAGGATGAAGAGATAAAGAAACTCATAGCAGAAGAGAATGTACAAGTACTCACCCTAGAGGGAGATACTGTCGACATTTGGAAAGATGAGCGTTGGCACATATTCAACCCCAACAAGGGTGAGAATATTTGGGCATTCAGCATCGATAAAGATGAGAATTTCAAACGTCGCGACCACTTTACACTACGCTTGCATACACTAAATACACCCTCGACAGGAGAGCCTATCACGCTATATTTAGCTGCTCGACACAGCAATCAGCTCATCCATTATAATTCGGCAACAATACAAGAGGGCTGGAACACCATCAAAGTACAAAGCGACTCTATCAACAATTTGTCGGAGGTATATGGCTATATAGCTATGCCTCCTCGAAAGCATCCACACATTATGTATATCGATAGCATAGAGCTCATACGCATCCACAACCACTCATCTATGCCTATCGAAAAGTTCAATGCTATAACCATTGAGAACAAAAAGAAAGAGGAAAAGAAAGACAAGACAGAAAAGAAAGCTGTCAAACAAAATAAAGAAAAACACAGCAGAGAGATTCTACGAAATAAAATCACCACAAAAAAGTTGAATCTCAAAGACAAAGAATAAATGAGAAAAGAGGGCTTTTTGGCACATTATTGCTGCTGTGGTAGTTGTATATACAAGCGTAGTACAATCTTTATAGACAATAACAAGCTATGCTCTATTGATAGTTTTACTTGCGAAACTGCCAATACTACATTCTTCGACGGCTTGCTCTTAGTGGCAGGCACTACGTTCCATGCTCACATCGGTTCGTTTTTAGCACAGCTGCAAGAGGCTCTCATACAAGACACACAACTATCTATTTCTGAAGCCATTATACAAAATAGCATCTACAAGAGACATCATGCCGAGACAGGTAAAGATTGCCACATATATGCCCTCACGCCCATCACATGGCACACACTTCGCCCCACAAACCCCAAGGAACTGAGAATAGCGCTTATTAAAGGATTGTAGCCTTTCAGCTAACAACAATAGGATTTCTAAAAACCACTTTTTAAAGTAAGGTTTTTATCGTCTTAGAATTTTGAAATACAAATTAATTTCTAACTTTGTGGTTAAATAAATATATAGGACAAGCAGTTATTATACTTAATAAATCATTCAATGAAAGCGAAACCATTTGTCAAGTGGGTTGGTGGCAAAACACAACTCATTGACCAACTGGAAGCATTGCTTCCAGCTGACTTTGACCAATGGGAGAATGTCACTTACATTGAGCCTTTTGTAGGCGGAGGAGCTATGCTCTTCTACATGTTGCAGACACACTCCAATATTAAGTCAGCTATTATCAATGACATCAATGAAGATTTAACGACTTGTTACAAGGTTGTTAAACAATCTCCAAAACTTTTAGTAGAATCTCTCAGAGAGATTCAAAAAGAGTATTATTCATTGCGTTCGGAAGATAGCAAAAAACAATTTTATATGATTATGCGTGCAGAATTTAATACCAAAGCACTCGATCCTATACGCAATACAACATTGTTTTTCTTCTTGAACCGAACATGTTTTAATGGATTATACCGAGTAAATAAATCCGGTTTGTTTAACGTGCCTTTTGGTCGTTATGAAACGCCAACAATCTGTGATGCTAACACAATTTTCGCCGATAGTGAGCTATTGCAAAAGGTTGAGATTTTGACCGGAGATTACACCCAAACCCTCAATCACGCTCAAGGCAATTCATTCTTTTATTTTGACCCTCCGTACCGACCATTGAATGCTACAAGCAGTTTTAATGATTATACGAAAGAGGCTTTCAATGATTTGGCACAAAAACGATTAAAAGATTTTTGTTATGATGTGCAAGCTTGTGGTTATCATTTTATGTTGAGTAATTCTGACTGTCAAGACAGATTCTTTGATGACCTCTATATGCAATATCAAATAGAGAGAGTTTGGGCATCTCGAAGTATAAATGCCAACCCTAATAAA
>CAJGDT010000131.1 GCA_904502265.1 uncultured Barnesiella sp.
TCGCCTGGTGTGTATCTTTACGAGTCGACTCGTAGCTGTGCTCCCACAATTTGTGCAACTCGGGGGCTGTAATATCGAGGTCCTTATCTTTCAATACCTTGAGCACAGCCTCACTCTGAGTCTCATTCTCGGCTATTGTAGTGATGGCCTCGGCAAAAGCCTCTTTCAAGTTCAACTCTTGCTCACAACCCTTCAACTCCATCAAGAAAGCTATGCCATCAATAAGATGCTTGCGGAAGCTCTTGAGCACACCCGCTGCCATGAAATGATCGAAGGCAGGGATAGATTGTCCGCCGTGCTGCTCATTCTGGTTGGTTTGGAATATAATCGTAGCCAACGTAGCATAGCTAAATATAGATTGAGGCGGACGCACTGTGCCGTTTTTGGTGTGAAAACCTCGCGAGAAGATATCGTCGAGGTCATACTGTGTACAAGTAGTAGTCTTGGTAGGATAATAATCGAGGTCGTGAATGTGGATATCGCCATTCTTGTGGGCACGAGCATAGCGCACACCCACCAAGTATTTGTAAGCATAATCCTTGGTAACCTCCGACGCAAAAGTCATCATCTGTCCGGCAGGAGTATGCGACGACATGTTGGCATTGCTCAGGTTTATATCATTCTTCTCAACCGACACAATACCATCCATTACATGCTTCATCGATGTGCGTTTGTCGCGCTCCTTGGTGCGCCACTCACGATAGATGATATAACGCTTGGCAATATCGGGGTTAACACGCATCAGCTCCATCTCTACAAGGTCTTGCACCTGCTCTACACTGACCTGCTCGGTAGTGATATTTTGCATCACACGTTCGGCTACTTGATTGATAGTGGCCTCATCGTTGATGTTGCCGGCACGATAGGCCTTCTCTATGGCTCGTCGTATCTTCTCTATCGAAAATGTTTCAGTTGCGCCGTCGCGCTTGATGATGGTAATGACTTTTGTCTCCATTAATTATGCTATTGGGGTTAAATCTTTACATTAAATTGCCTATCTTTGAAGGGCGAAATCGAGCGTAAAGGTATAGCTTTTCTGCCATATTCGTGGTATAAAAAGAAATATATTTTTCAACAAAAATATGAGTTGCACAGTTGCACTAAAAAACTTTTTTGACAACTCCGCAATACAAAATACGGCTTTAAATAGTTTACAAACGGCTTTTTATGAAACTTTTCATCATAGGACTCGGATCAAATATAGGAAAAAGAGAGCAAATTATAATGCAAGCGATTGCCTTGATAGGCGAGCGTGTAGGCACAGTAGAGGCTCAATCGTCAATGTACGAAACCCGTGCCGACGGCTTCGAGTCGGACAACCTCTTTATGAATGCCGTTATAACCGTGCGTAGCGCATTGGAGCCTCACGAAGTACTATCGCGCACACATCAGATAGAACTCGACCTGGGATGCTCGACCCACCGCAATGCCGACGGCTCATACTGCGACCGCTCACTCGACATCGACCTCATCGCATGCGATGATATAGTGTGCCACGACGACACATTGACACTACCCCACCCTCGCATGCATCAGCGCAGTTTTGTGCTCGAACCCTTGTGCGAAATAGCACCACAATGGTTGCACCCTATCTTGCACCGCACTGCATCCGAACTGCTTGCCGAAATAGACTAAAACAGACCCATCAACACACAGCCATGAAACAAATACTCCCCCTTATACTTGCCATTGTGGTACTTGCCTCAGCTTGTAGCGACCAACGCTATGTAGCTATGCTCGACCATGCCGAGCCCCTCATCGAAACCGCCCCCGACACGGCTCTTGCCCTACTCGATAGTATCGACTCAAGCCGCCTCTATCGTGGCAACAAGGCCCGATATGCCCTGCTGCGCTCGCAAGCCCTCGACAAAAACTTCATCGACGTTACCAACGACTCGCTCATCAACATCGCTGTCGATTACTACGACAACTCAAGCAACTATCGCTATCGCGGTATGGCCTACTACTACAAGGCTTGTGTATGCTATAATAATGGTGAATATGAGCAAGCTACCGAACTACTTATCCAAGCAGAAGAGGTTCTGCTCAAGACCAAGGAGTATAACATTACTGCACTCACATACATGTTGCTATCTGAAATCTATATTGTTCAATATAGACTTGATGATGCTATTAATCTTATTAATAAAAGCCGCCATTATTATGAAATGTGTGGTAACAAGAAGAATATTGTATATAACCACCTACGTTTATCGAAGGTACTTATGATAGAACACCCTGCAGACTCGGTAGTCTGTCACCTTGATAGAGCACACACCTTAGCCCTACAGCTCAATAACGAGGAGCTACTTTTTATGGTCGAGAACTATAGAGCCTCGTTCTACGACTATATCAAGGAGTACGACCTTGCTAAGGCTACACTCTACAATGCCTTCGAGCAATATCCGGCACATACCCCTAATGCTAACGACTACCACCTGCTAAGCCGTATATACTACAATACCGGCAAACTCGACTCGGCACTGTACATACTCGACACATATTATGCCCCCCAGTGTCAAACACACTCTGACAAAGAGATACTAAGCCTATTTCGTAGTTCTATATACAGCGATATGACCGACTATACCAATGCATATAAACATCTGTATAATTATATGTATTCCATTACTGAATCGGGATTGCTACAACAAGACAAATCTATCAACGAGTTAGAGAAGAAGTATCGCACCGAGCTACTCCGCGAGAAGAGCCAATCGCTTGCTACTCGCAACACCCTACTCTCTGTCATTTCACTTTTGGTAGCCCTCGTTGCCACACTATTTATATACCTATACATCCGCCAACGACAACTGCGCAAGGCTCAATACCTACAGCTACACATGGCTGCACAACAAGAAATAGGCGAGATACAGTCGCAATACGACACCGTAAAGGAGCAACTCCACTCACAGCTGGCACAAAAAGAGCTCTACGAAAATGCACTACACGTTCGCATCGAAAACCTGCGCACCCTCACCAACATATCAAGCACATACGAGTCGGACAAAGAGAAGTTCTACCACCACTGTCGCTCATACATCAATGTGTGTAACCAAACAGAGAACTCTTTTGTAAGAGATATACGCACCATTGCATCGCTCTATTGTGAGGATTATGTAGAGAGATTGCAGAGTCGTTACCCCGACCTCACCGATGAGGATATCAACTTGGCATGCCTTATCCTGCTCGGCTTCGATTGTGTACAAACACAGATACTATTCAACCACAAAAATATACAAAGCACCTACTCCAAGCGGGCACGCCTGCGCAAGAAATTGGGATTAGAAAAAGATGGATGTTTAGAAGATTTTCTATCTACATTTTCGCATCAATAATACATAAACAACTGATTATCCAATAAATACATTCACCCCCCCCTATTAACATATTGATTTACAACAACATAGGAGTGTTGACACATAACCTAATAGCACCCTAATAGAAAATAATTTTACACAACGCTGATTTTCAACCATATACGAATAGGCCTAATAGGTGAAATTTATTGAAAATTGCTTGATATATGTATTTTTTAGTTGGAACTTTGCTCTACAACCTAACAACTAAAAAATACGTTTATGAAAACTCATTTTATTCTCAAAACAATTTTACTGAGCTTCATGCTCACATTCTCAGTATCGGCTTGGGCCGATGGTAATAGCAATGACTCTATACCCCCACTTCCAGAAAATCCTTTTGGCAATAAAATAGGAATTCCTCTAAAAGATCTAAAATTTCAACGCTCTCCTATTGATCCCATAGCAGCTTATTATTATATAGGAGAATATACAATAGATATGGAGTTCTACGAAAACATTGGCACTGCAAACATTCACGTAGTAAACTCAAACGGAGCTGTTATCTACAACTTCACACACGACACAGCTATTGAGGGTGGTTGCACCATCTTCCTACCACCCAACCGAGATTGTTACTACATACAAATATCCGCTCCACGCTACCAAGCAACGGGTGAGCTACGTATTTAGTATAATGTTACCATAAAAAACAACCTTCAGCCCAAGAGGCCACCATGACATCTTGGGCTGATTAAAACAGAAATTATTAACCTTAAAATACACAAAACATGAAAAAAATCGCACTTCTTTTTGTAGCTCTTATTGCTACATTTTCGGCTAAAGCAGACCTCGTTATCGATTCATTAGGTACTGTTCATATGGGCACATTAAAGGCTAGTAACATAGCCTTTGGTAACTACAAAATCACTTCCAACAAAATAATATCCAATTACTCGGGAGAAGCAATTAATTTCGACAGTTACAGAGGTATATACTACACAGATTTCACAACAGAGGCTTTGTTTAACAGTCAAAGGCCTCAATACGGATTCTCTGTTGGCGCGAAGAATGCTTTCACTGCATATTTCTACAACGGAAATAGTTATCCTTATCCTGTTATAACTGCTCAAGCCAAGTCACCACAAGGTACACTTTTCATGGGGCGCAATGCTAGTAATGATGTTACTTCTAAAATTAATGCCGACGGCTCAATTCACTCAAGAATTGGTTTCTTGCTAATACAAAGCACAAGTTCAACTAGAAGTTCTCAATCAGTAACTAACGCTTTGGAGGGCATTAACAGCCTTACTCCCATTACATATACCATCAATACTCAAAGCCGAACAACTCCTGTTGAAGGCACCGAGCAACAATCGGATATTACATCAGATCCTCAAAAGCCCCTCTATGAAATAGATACACGCATACTATCTATTATGGAGGCCGAGCAACAACGCCCTAAATATGGATTCGTCGTTCAAGAGCTTGAGCGAGCTTTCCCCAATGTTGTATACACAACCGATACAGGCGAAAAAGCTATTGCCTATCAGGAAATTATTCCCGTTTTGGTGTGCGCCATAAAAGAACAACAAGAGCTTATAGACAACCTTAACGAAGAGATTGAAGAACTCAAACAACCTGTTACCACACAACGCCAGCAAGCACCCGCAGCCCTGCAAGGTGCTATAGCAGACGGCTCGGCCATGTTGATGCAAAACACACCCAACCCCTTCAACCAAGCCACCGAGATAGGCTATCGCCTACCCGAGGGTACAGCTACAGCCATGATAATGTTGTGCGATATGAATGGCAAAATGTTGCAAACCTACCCCTTGGCAGTAAACACCACATCGGGTACACTCACCATACAA
>CAJGDT010000132.1 GCA_904502265.1 uncultured Barnesiella sp.
ATTGTGCCCGTATAGAGGCTATATCTAACATCGTTATTGTTGTTTTTGGGTGCGCATGGCACATTGTTGACATTGCGATAATTCACCGCGGAAACGTTTCTCAACCAATTGGCGCAAACGGTCCTTGAGTGCTTCAAGACGCACATTCTCTATCACGTCGCTCATGAAGGCAAACTGCAAGAGCATGCGAGCCTCGGCCTCCGAAATACCACGTGTGCGCATGTAAAACAATGCTTGTTGGTCGAGCTGACCCACTGTAGCACCATGGCTACATTTTACATCGTCGGCATAAATTTCCAATTGGGGCTTGGTGTACATGTGGGCTGTCGATGCAGCGCAAAGGTTTTTGTTGCTTTGGTATGCCTCGGTCTTTTGAGAGCCTTCGCGTACCAATATGCGACCGGCAAATGAGCCTATGGCGTTCTCGTCGAGTACAAACTTGAATAACTCGTTGCTTGTACAATGAGCAGCACGGTGGTCGATGTGACTATATACGTCTACTTTCTTGTCGCCATCGGCAATAGCCATACCGCACAATTGAGTCTCACAACCCTCGCCGTCGAGTGCTATGTGGTAGTTGTCGCGAGTAGTGCCATTGCGCAGGGTAATACCGTTTACCAATACGTTGGATGTGGCTGCTTGGTGTACAAAGGTCGATGATACACGTTGTACACAAGTAGCATTTTCCTCCAAGTTATAGTAGTCAACTACCGCACCTTCTCCGGCATATATCTCGGTTACTTGGGTGATGAGTTGGTTGATACCATCGTCCTCGCTATGGTCACACACCAAGAGTTTGGCTTGTGCACCCTCTTCGGCCACTACCAATATACGACGGTTGTGCATCATTGATACACCGCCGCTGATGATGTTGACAAGCTGAATGGGGCGTTCCAGTACCACGTGACGGGGGATATACAAGAAGAAGCCATCCTGTGCCAAGAGTGTGTTGAGGGCAACAATGCCATCTTTGTCCATGTCGGCCACCTTGCCATAGTAGCGGGCTACCAACTCGGGATGCGACTCGGCTATATCGCGTAGCGAACCGGCAATAACACCGTCGGGCAACTCGCGGTTGCGCTCGTTGCGGTAGAAGTTGTCGCCTACGAGAAAGTATAGCTGAGTAGAGAGGTTGGGTACATCGCAACGGAAAGCCTCATGGGGTTGTGAGGGCAATTCGATGCGAGTAATATTCAGCCCGAAATCGGGGGCAAACATTGCCTCCAAGTCGGTGTGATGATAATCTTCGTGTCGTGTAGTAGGCAATCCGTTGCGCTCTATGGCTTGCAGAGCCTCGGGACGCAATGCGTTGAGTACCGCCGATGAGTGGCGGTCGATCACATCGTGATGCTCACGATAGAGGTCGATATATTGTTGTAGTGCTTGCATAACTCTCTATTATAATTCGCCCAACTCTTTTTTAATCCAGTCATAGCCCTTCTCTTCGAGTTCGAGAGCCAGTTCGGGACCACCCGATTTTACGATGCGACCCTTGTACAATACGTGTACAAAGTCGGGTGCAATGTAGTCGAGCAGACGTTGGTAGTGAGTAATCACGATAGTAGCGTTGTTTTCGGTCTTTAGTTTGTTGACACCTTCGGCCACGATGCGGAGTGCGTCGATGTCAAGACCACTATCGGTCTCATCGAGAATAGAGAGGCGAGGCTCGAGCATGGCCATCTGGAATATCTCGTTGCGTTTCTTCTCACCGCCCGAGAAGCCTTCGTTGACCGAGCGACTTGCCAACTTGTTGTCCAACTCGACAATGGCGCGTTTCTCGCGCATGAGTTTCAAGAAGTCGGTAGCCGACATAGGCTCTTCGCCACGGTATTTGCGCAATTCGTTGATAGCAGCACGCATAAAGTTCACCATGCTTACACCGGGTATCTCAACCGGGTATTGGAAGCTGAGGAACAAGCCCTCGTGCGAACGATCTTCGGGCGAAAGAGCCAAGAGGTCTTTGCCGTAGAACTCTACTTCGCCCTTTGTTACTTCATAGGCGGGGTTGCCGGTAAGAACCGCCGAGAGGGTGCTCTTGCCCGATCCGTTGGGGCCCATGATGGCGTGCACCTCGCCCGGGCGCACAGTAAGGTTGATACCTTTCAATATCTCTTTGCCATTGATGTTGGCATGTAAGTCTTTTATTTGTAACATATTGTAGTTTTATTTTTTTGTTTATCAATAATTTTTATTTCTATCACATTCCGTTGCATTATACGCATGATAGGGGTATAATCCAGGCAATATGATATATCGCACAAAGATACACTTTTTCTGCTGTTTTGCATAGTGTAGGTGGTTAAAAAATGTATGCTTGCCACTTCCTTGATTATCAATATGATATCAAATAAATAAGCACTTTGTAGGGAAAAAGTTTGGAAGTGTAAATATAATGCCATACATTTGTATCGACTGCCGATATAACGAAGGCCGTTATAACGAGTGCCGAAACAACGAGAATTATGGGAGAAAATACAGGTATTGTACTTACAGAAGCAGTGTATTACATACTGCTGTCGCTTACCAAACCCTTGCACGGTTATGGTATAATGCAAAAGATAGAGGAGATGACAGATGGTCGATTGATTATCTCGGCCGGAACGTTGTATGGCGCTATCAATACGTTGCTTGAGCGTGGCTGGATAGTACAGCATGCTACCACTGAGGATAGCCGTCGCAAAGAGTATGTGATAACAGCCGAGGGTCGCACTGTAGTGGTAAAAGAGTTGGAACGTCTTCGCGAGTTGGTAGCTAATGGCGATGATGTCCTTTCGAAGTTTAAGTTTAATTTTAGTATTGTTGTAAAATAAGCAGATTATGGAGACAAAACGTTATTTCAGGTATTACACTATTGCCGACTATGAGCGTGAACAAAAGTGGCTCAATGCCATGAGCCGTAGTGGATGGAACTTCGTTCGCACCAATGGATTTATATATACCTTCGAGAAGGGTACACCGGGAGAGTACATTTATAAGATAGACCTGCCTAACGATTCGATGACCGATGTAGAGGTTGATGCTTACTATAGGTTTATGGAGGAGTGTGGTATAGAGGTTGTCAGCAGCTTTAAGTTCTGGCGTTACCTACGCAAGAAGAGTGCCGACGGGCCATTTGATGCGGCAAACAATACCATGGGTCAGCTATTGATGGTCAATAAAGCCTATGGCGTGGCTACCAAAATGCTCTGTATCGTGATTGCGATATTTGCTATCGTCATTTTGGCATTGAATATAGCACTGTCATTTGTCACCGGCATTGCAGCCGATTTTATGTCGGGAGTCGTCTATGGTATAGCTTCGTCGGGTTTCTTGGCAATGGCCATAATCATGGTGCCTATCATACAACGCTTGCGCACGCGCATGAATGAGTTGATTGACGAGATACAGATAAAAGGCTGACAACAGTAGATATACATAATATAAGCGAGGCGACCCTAACAAAGAGTTGGGTCGCCTCGCCTGTATTATGTTGTTCTATTATCTGAAAATATATCCAACCGATATGCCGAGTTTAAATATGTCGTTGCGTGTGGTTTGGTTTAGGAAAGATGCTTGCCGGGTGAGGTCGGGCAAATATGCAAAGTTAAGACCCACTCTCACATCGTTGAAGTTGTATGCCACACCCACTTCGGCTTTGAGGCCAAACATTACCTCGTTTTTGATAAACGATACATCATCAACATCGTCAAGATATTGATTCATTGTGGTTTTTACGGGGATGTCGAGTTTTGGGCCAACACCCAAGTATGCATGGAACTTTTTGCCACCCAATTTGGCTCTGAAAGTGGTATTGAAGTGTATGTTGTGGCGTTGCATTCGCCAATCAATTTCTTCGATAGGCAATCCTGTACCCTCTACAATATCAATTCGATCAATACCGCCGGTGGTTATATAACCCGCCTCGCTCGATAGGTAATACCAACTATTTTCCAACCAATCGACACCCAACGTGAGGCTGTTTCCAACCAGTGTATTGGTAAAATTGTGCGTAGGGGTATCGTCTTGCATTGAAGAAAACGTAGTACCAACATCGAGTTTGACAACTTGAGCTGATAAAGGAAGAGCCGCAAGGGCAATAACTGCAAGTAAAGCTATTCGTTTCATGATAGTATGTGTATTTGTGATGTTTATTGTGTCGTATTGAAGGGGGGTGGGCGATTATTTGCGACCAAAGTCGGCAGGGATTTCACCCCATTGCTCGGTCTCCCACTTGATGATGCGGTTGTCGTATTGATTGTTGTGTAGCCAAGCCTCGGCTCGTGCTATGAGGTCGAAGATAGGGGCGTTGACAGCATTGCGCTCCAATTTCGTTTTGCATTGTTTTTGTTTCACCCACAGCATGGCATTGCGACTATCGCTATATATGGGCATATTGTTGCCCATCTTCTTCAGCAGTGCCAATCCATGTACAAGAGCCAAAAATTCGCCTATATTGTTGGTTCCTTGTTCCATTGGGCCTATGCGAAATACCTCCAATCCTGTAGCAACATATACACCGCGATACTCCATCTTGCCCGGATTGCCACTACATGCTGCATCGACAGCCAGGCTGTCGCGAATGATACTTGCCGGTAGTGTAGCGGGGGTAGTGGGTTTGGTGTGGCGTTGGCTCATCTGCTTGAGTATACCTATATGTTCCGATGCATTGCCTCGAAAAGCCTCTATGGCCGCTTCTTTCGAGTCGAAGGCCTTGTATTTGGCTCCTTTATAGCCTTCGGTTTGTAGGCGACACTCCTCCCACGAGTCGTAGACTCCGGGCGAAAGGCCTTCCCAAACAACGTAGTATTTTATTTTTTTCATCGGGTAGATATTCTTTTGCGTAACTCGTAAGTGCAAAAATACGCTTTTTATCGGAAAGTTATTACCTTTGCCACATATAATTGAGCAAACGTATGAAGCAACCGATATTTCTTATAGGCTACATGGCGGCGGGTAAGACTTCGCTGGGACGCTTTGCAGCCAAGCGTTTAGGTCGAGAGTTTATCGACCTCGATAAGTATATCGAGGCTCGTTTCAGGCAGAGTATCAGCGAGTTGTTTGCTACGCGTGGCGAGGAGGCGTTTCGTGTTATCGAGCGCAATATGCTGCACGAGGTTGCCGAGTTTGACAATGTACTCGTTGCCACCGGTGGTGGTACGCCTTG
>CAJGDT010000133.1 GCA_904502265.1 uncultured Barnesiella sp.
TCTGCATTCCCGGTTCTGTTGCCGACGATCGTAAAGTGGGTCTTGGCCACGGTAACCTCGCTGCTCGTTTGCTCCGTGAGGAGACTAAGTGTTTTGCTTTCTTGGCAGGTCACGAGTCTTTCGCTGCTGCCGAAGGTGCTATCAAGATTGCTGCTAAGGCCGACAAGGTACGTAAAGAACCCCTCCGTTGTATCCTCAATGGTCTCGGTAAGGATGCTGCTTACATCATCTCTCGTATCAACGGTTTTACTTATGTTCAAACTGAACTTGACTACGCTACAGGCGAGTTGAAAGTAATCCGCGAAGTTCCCTTCTCAAACGGCGATCGCGCTAAAGTAAAATGCTATGGTGCAGACGATGTTCGCGAAGGTGTAGCTATCATGTGGCACGAGGGTGTAGACGTATCTATCACAGGTAACTCTACCAACCCCACACGTTTCCAACACCCCGTTGCCGGTACTTACAAGAAAGAGTGCGGCGAGCGTGGTAAGAAATATTTCTCTGTAGCATCGGGTGGTGGTACAGGTCGTACATTGCACCCCGATAACATGGCTGCCGGTCCCGCTTCATATGGTATGACCGACACTATGGGTCGTATGCACAGCGATGCTCAATTTGCAGGTTCTTCTTCAGTACCCGCACACGTTGAGATGATGGGCTTCCTCGGTATCGGTAACAACCCCATGGTTGGTTGTACTGTAGCTTGTGCCGTTGACGTAGCTCAAGCACTCAGCAAGTAATATTTTATTACATACATTATGCAAAGGAGTAGCCCATGGGTTGCTCCTTTGTTTTTGGGGTAAGGTGGCAACGGAGTGTAGATGCTACTGGATGCAAGATTGTGAAAGTTTGCATGCTGAGACGGACGAGAATGAAATTTTTTTTAATTTTGTGAGAAATTATATTCTTTGTACCGTTATGATGAAAATAAAATCTATCCGTACTTTCGTGCTTGCAATGTTGATGCTTGTGTCATCAAATGTTGTGGCACAAAATCTACAAGTTCACTATGACTTTGGTCGTGAGATGGTTACAACCACAGTAGAGATGTTTAAGCCCGACGGTGGTGGCAGTACTTATTTCTTTGTCGATATGGACTACTCGCCCAAGGTGATAGGTGCCTATTGGGAGATTGTTCGGGAGTTGTGCTTCTGGCAAGATAGCAAGCTCGATTGGCTCTCGGTACACCTTGAGTATAATGGAGGACTCAACACTGAAACATCGTTCAATAATGCCTTCTTGGGTGGTATCACCTACTCGGGACACTCCAAAGACTGGAGCAAGACTTGGTCGCTGTCGGTTATGTACAAAGCCATGCCCGGAACAATGGGTCTGGATGGCTCTTCGCAAATACACAGTTTCCAGATAACCGGTGTGTGGAACCTCTATTTCTTCAATCATTGGTTGTCGTTTGATGGTTGTTTCGATTTCTGGCGTGAGCCGCAACCGTGGCTGGGAACAGAGTATATCTTTGCTGCAGAGCCACAATTGTGGGTAAACCTCAACAATATAAAGGGTTGGGAGAAAATAAAGTTGAGTCTTGGTACTGAGGTGGAACTCTCTTACAACTTTGTTGGTAAGGGTTTCTATGCCATGCCAACGGCTGCTGCTAAATGGACTTTCTAATAGATTAAAACATAAAAATACAAATAACAATGCTTAAAAAACTATTCGGATTTAATCCGGCCGAAACTACTGTTAAGAAAGAGATTGTAGCCGGTATTACAACATTCCTTACCATGTCGTATATCTTGGCAGTAAACCCCTCAATGTTTGGTTTGCTCGATGGTATGCCTCAAGGTGCTGTGTTTACTACCACGGCTTTGGCGGCTATTGTTGGTTGTGTAGCTATGGCGCTCATCGGTAAGTTGCCCTTCGGATTGGCACCCGGTATGGGTCTTAATGCTTTCTTTGTGTATAGCGTGTGCCTTGGCATGGGTTATAGTTGGCAGTTTGCCCTTACGGCTGTGTTGATAGAAGGACTTATCTTTATAGTGCTTACAATCACCAATGTGCGTGAGGCGATTGTTAATGCCATACCCATGAGTCTGCGCAATGCTATAGGTGCCGGTATAGGTCTGTTTATTGCTTTTATAGGCTTGAGTAGTGCCGGTGTGGTGGTGCACAACGATGCTACACTGGTAGATTTGGGTAATATAACCTCCGGCTCGGCACTGTTGGCGCTTATTGGTATTATCATTACAGGCTTTTTGTATGCGCGCAATGTGCCCGGTGCCATACTCATAGGTGTGTTGGCAACCATGGTGATAGGTATTTTTATGGGCGAAACGGAATTCAAAGGAATCCTTTCGCATCCCGAATCGATAAGTCCCATCTTCTGCAAGTTTGAGTTCGATAAGATTTTTACAATCGACATGCTTGTAGTGGTATTTACACTCCTCTTTATCGATATGTTTGATACCGTAGGTACGTTGGTTGGAGTATGTACAAAGGCCAACATGGTGGATGATAAGGGTAATATCAAACGACTTAATCAAGCCTTTATGGCCGACTCGATTGCAACCACAGTAGGTGCAATACTCGGTACTTCTACAACGACTACTTATGTTGAGAGTGCTGCCGGAGTGGCGCAAGGAGGTCGTTCGGGACTCACTGCGATGGTCGTAGCCTTGTGCTTTGCTGTATCATTGTTTTTCTCACCATTGTTCCTCTCTATTCCGGCTGCAGCTACAGCACCCGCGCTTATTATTGTAGGTCTCTTGATGCTCGAACCCATTACGAAGATACCTTTCAATGATTTTTCCGAGTCGTTGCCCGCCTTTGTTTGCATAGTTATGATGCCCTTGACTTATTCTATTTCAAATGGTATACTCCTCGGTATGATTACCTATGTGTTGATGAACATGATATGTGGCAATTTCAAGAAAATTACGCCCACGATGTACATACTTGCACTCTTGTTTATGCTTAAGTATATATTTATATGATAAAGTGTTGACATAATAAAAAAGGCTGTGCCTCAGGCGCAGCCTTTTTTATTATGGTATATACTTAATTCTTATTTGTTCAGTACAAAGGTAAGGGGTTGTGCCAGACGATTGGCCCAGCAAGTCTCGTTATGCTCATCACCTTCGAAAACAAGACTTGTGAAGTGTGTTTCATCCCAACCTTTGGCCACGAAGAGTGAGTCGGCACGCATTTGGTAGGGTGCATAAGGTTCGTCGATGCCTACTGTGCCACGATCCATGTATATGATGTGTGAGTTGGCCGCGGGTAGGTTAGCATTGAGGTACTCCTCGAAGGCCTTACCCCAAGCATGGTTGTCGCCCTCGAGTGGCAATACACCTAATGATATATGTGTCGACATACATATTGCACCTCCAAATACCTCGGGATATTCGCACAGCGCATATATTGATATGAGTCCGCCCATGCTTGAGCCCATTACAAATGTGTTCTCGCGGTCGGTGAGGGGGGCGTACTTTTTGTCGATGAAGGGTTTGAGTTCTTCAACCAAGAATTTAAGATAATCGTCGCCTATGGGAGTCATATCGCCATAGGTGGTAATCTCTTCGGGAGTGTAGTTGATAGTTTTGTTGGGAAAGTACTCATTAAGGCGATTCTCGGTATTGTCTACAGCAACCACAATGGTGTTGGGTACAGAGTTGGATGCAAGGAGTTCGCCCATCACTTCATCTACGCGCCACTCTTGCTTGTTCCACGTAGTGGTGGCATCAAAGAGCATCTGACCGTCGTGCATGTATAATACCTGACATTCGTCACCTATCTTGTATCCGTTGGGCAGCCACACATTTACATCACGAGCCTGAATGTATTTGGATGGAAAATCGGGGTAGTAATCGAGTGTACCCGAACTAACTTGTTGTGTAGCCTCCTGTGCCTCTTGAGGTGTGAGCAATGCCATGATGCCACCGGCAAACAGAATGGCAATAATAATTAACGGGATGACCTTTGATTTCATATTTCTATGTCTGATTAATGTGTGTTATTGACGATACAAACTTAAGAAATGATTTTGATTAAACAATGTTTCTACAGATTATTATACCCGAAGAGATGAGCCGAATGAAATAAAAATGCCCCATGGCGTGTATTCTCACGGCATGGGGCACATATTCGTATGTTTATAATCCTTAGTATTTATCTCCCGTCTCAAGTTCCTCCTTGGTAAGCGACTTCTTGTCCATTTTGCGCCAGAAGTAGGCTATGTAGGCTACTACAAAGGGGATGATGAGCGATACGGTTGCCATGGTGCGCAAGGTAAATTCGCTCGAACAGCTATTTGACAATGTGAGCGAGCATTGCAAGTCGGCCGACGAGGGGTAGTAGGCTGTACCATTATAGCCGGCAATCATAAAGAGTGCCATTACTGCCAATACTGTACCCGGTGCTGCAAGCCATATACCTCTGTTAAATTGTTTCTTGAGAAGTGTGAGTAAGACGCCAGCCACAAGCAATACTGCTCCTATAAGTAACATGATAAGTACGGCTGGCATTTCGATTAAGTTGGTGAGGTATTTACCCTTTACCAATGCTACCACACCATTTGCATCTACGGCATATCCCTCCATGGTAATGAGTTGTATCACAACCAATAAGAATATAATCAAGAAGCACACAAAGCATATCAAAAGGCCTCGACGCAGTTGCAACGCAAGTTTGTCGTGCTTGATGTTGTTTATCATATATAATGCTCCAAGACATATAGCCAAGAACATGACCATAAGACCAAACTCGACGTTGAAGGGGTTGGCTACGGCTTCGAGGCCTCGCCAGTCGCTACACCAACGGCTGATGACGGGAGCACCTATGTCGCCAACTGCATTCTTATCAACCACAAATTGCGAGCCGGTGAAGAATGTTCCTACGGCTGTTCCTATCAACAACGGTGCTAAGCAACCGTTGAGCGTGAGGAAGATGCGGAAGGCTGTCTTACCCAGTATATTGCCTGCCTTGCCTTGGAACTCGTACGATACGGCTTGCAGTACAAAGGTGATGAGGATGAGTATCCACACCCAGTATGCACCGCCAAAACTTGTGCTGTAGAATAATGGGAATGATGCAAAGAA
>CAJGDT010000134.1 GCA_904502265.1 uncultured Barnesiella sp.
AGTGGGCAGCAGGCGTTGTTTGCGAAGCAGCAGACGGTCTGACCATCGAGAACGTTACCGTTTCCGGTACGATCAATGGTGCAGCCTATGCAGGCGGTCTGGTAATGATGGCTAACGATGTTACCATTAAGAATTGCGTATTTGATAATACAAATGCAAACTATGTAATCTACGGACATTATACAGGTGATGGTCTTAATGGTCACGGTGACTTTGTTATCGAGAATAACACATTCAAGACATCATGCTATGCAGGTCCTATCTACTTGGGTCGTTATGCATCAAGCACACCCGTTGTTCTCACAGGTAACACATTTGAGACTGTAACTTCTCTCGATTATGCTATCTATGTTCAAGATCATAGTAGCTATGGTGTATCTGTTAATGCATCAAACAATACTTTTGCTAACTAAAATGTTAGTATAAACTGAAGACGTTGTTGAAACTTCCATTCAGTAACCCCATAGGGTAATGGAGGGTGATACCTCCATTACTCACAGATAAAACCGGCTATTGTAACCGATAGTTATTATGTTCCCGCTGGTTACGTAGCCACTAAGAACGGTTCTACATGGACTGTATCTGCTGAATAATGAAAACCAAATAACAGTTTCTAGTAATAATAAAAATTATTACACTTCGGTGTAAAGCTACGGCTCCCCTCGTGATGAAGGGAGCCGTATGTTTTTAGGAGCAACAGGCTCGGTGAGCCATATCGTGCGTTAGTATGGTTATCAGTCGCGACCTACAACAGCCTCGAGCTCTTCTACAGTGATGGGTATGTGCTTGTCGCCACCTATGCAACGGCAACCATCTTCGGTAATGAGCAAGTCATCCTCGATGCGTATGCCGCCAAAGTCATAATAGTCGGCCAAGCGGTCGTAGTTGATAAACTCTTTGCACTTGCCCTCTTTCTTCCATTGTTCGATAAGTGCAGGGATGAAGTAGATACCGGGTTCGTCGCTCATCACTACGCCGGGGCGAAGTTGCCATGTGCTACGGTAGGTGCAGCATGCAAGTTCGGCTGCGCGAGGTGCAAAGCGCGAGAAGTCGAAGTTATATACATTGCCACGTTCGCCTATAGCCTCACAGTCGTGTACGTCGATACCCATACCGTGACCCAATCCGTGGGGCATGAGCATAAACATAGCACCGGCAGCTACAGCCTCCTCGGGGTTGCCTTTGAGCAGACCCAAGTCGGTGAGGTCGCGTGCCATAGAGAGCAACGATGCGTTGTGCAAGTCCATGTAGCGCATGGGGCGTGCTATGTCGAGCACGTGGTCGTGTGCGCGTAACACGATATCGTATATTTCGCGTTGTTTGGTAGTGAACTTGCCACTTACGGGATATGTACGGGTGTGGTCTGAGCAGTATCCGCCTGCGAGTTCGGCACCGGCATCAACGAGCAAGAGTTTGCCATTTTCCAAGGGGAAGTCGCAACCGAAGTTGTGCAATATCTCGCCATGTTGTGTTACGTGTGAGTAGAACGACCAACCCCAGCCATGTTGCATGGCTATACCGTTGATTGCACCGATGATTTCGCGTTCGATAACACCTTCGCGACACATGCGCATGGCAGTAGTGTGCATCTTGTATCCCACCTCAAAGGCGCGCTCCATTACGGCAATTTCCTCTTCGGTCTTTATCTCGCGCATCACGGTAATAGCAGCCATGAGGTCGTGCGATGCAGTTTCGTTGACACGTTGTGCGGGAATGTCGAGCAGGGTAGACATGTAAATCAACTCCATGCCACGGAATTGGGGCAAGTAGTGAATAGTGCGACCTTGACGACGAGCCTCGGCTACTACATCGGCCACCTTGTTGAGGGGGGCAGTGCGAGTAACACCCACTTGAGCAGCTTGCTCGGCCATTGAGGGTAGCGGGCCTGTCCATATCATCTCGTCGATAGTAACTTCGTTGCCATAGAGTGTGTCGCAGTCGTTGTCACAGTCCATTACACCTACAAGACGAGCAACATCGAGTCCGAAGTAATAAAGAAACGACGACTCTTGACGGAACGCCATGGCATTCTCGGGTGCATTGATAGCAGTGTCGAGGTTACCATTGAGAATGATTATTCCATTGCCTACCATGCGACGCAAACGGGCGCGACGATCGGCATAGGTTTGTGCTGAAAACATAGTATTATCCTTTCTTTTATTAGTTTACAAAATAGGCTTATTGCTCAAAGTTACGCTTTTTATTCCATACAACCACTCTGTGTCGAACAAAAAACGCATAAGAGTGGCGCTTTTTTATTCTATCGCATCAAAAAGGGGTGTTGCAATCGTTCCTTTGCATTGCCATAAGGCACCAATCAATAATAAAAAACAATATGAGTAAAGACGAAAAAAATTTATCGCAAGAGCCCAAGACAACGACCTCGCGTGAGCGCCTGGCTCGTCGCATTGTAGAGCACTATCCCGACCGACTCTTTGAGTGTGAGGATGATGTGTATGATGCACTCGATGAGTATGCCACATATTTGAGCGACCATTATGAAAGGATGCTCGGCGATCACAATCGCCTCACCGGTTTGATGTACAGCAATCCTCGTGTGGGGGCTTTCATTACCGATGTGGCCGATGGCGAAGATGCCTTGGTGGCATGTGTGCGATACTTTGGCAAGGAGTTGCTTGAGAGTAGCAATGATGCCCAGAAACAGCATGCTATCAGACGTGCCAATGAGGAGTTTATTGAGCGCAATCGTGCCTATCAAGAGATGGAGGAAGCCATGCATCGCAATGTAGAGAAGAGTACACGTTCGGTTGAGCGATTTATGCGCAACAAAAAGATGGATGAGGCCGAGTTGGACAATTTTCTCGACCGTGTGTTCCATGTGTGTCACCATGTCTTTGCGGGCGATTTGAGTGAGGATGTGTTGGAGTTGCTGTATAAAGGATTGCACTATGACACCGACCTAACGTGTGCCGAACATGCTGCCGAGGTAAAGGGTCGCAATCGTCGCATAGTAATGGAGCGTCGCGACGCCATGAGCGACTCGTTGTCTGAAACACTCAATACCCCCTCGAGCGAGAAAAATACAAAGGGTTATCGTCGCACACGACGTCGTCCCAGCGTGTGGGACTTGTAGCCCTTGTGGTCGAGTAGCGTGTGAAGCGTTCCTTTGCTACATTATCCCATAGCATCGCACCCTCGGCAACGAAACGATTCGCACTACCACTATAAAAATTAACGTATAATCCCCCCTAAAAACAAGTAAAAATGAAAAAGTTATCTGATGAAAAAATCCGTATTATCTCTATAGCAACTCTCTCTTTGTTGCTGCTATTTGTGCTCCTGAGTCAATGGGGCTGTGGCGAAATGGGCTTCTCGATTGCCGCAGTATTGCCGGGTCTGGTAGGTACACATCTTTCGGAGCAGCCACTCACGGTATCTTCGGCACAAGAGTATTCTCCCTCGTTGTTGCAAAATGAGATAGATAATCGTATCACCAAGATACGACCTATGTCGACTCCCCTTGACCAGATATCGCGCTTCAAGGGCGCACGTAAGTCGGGCTCGATGATTATAGATTACTATTCGGTCGATACCAAGCCCTCGGAGTATACACTCGAGGAGGCCTATTCGGAGCCTTCGGCCTCGGAGGCCACAGCCAACCACTCACGCGCCCGCATCAAATTGAGTAACTGCGAGTCGATTGTGCCCTCTGACACCTTGATGGTGCTGGGCAAGGGCGATTATGGCTCGCTTATTTCGGAGTATGACGAGCAGTACTTGATGCTCTATGTATTGTCGGTAGATATTGAGGCCGGCGAGGTGTTGGTTATGTCGGTCAATGGTAAGAAAATAGGTAGCTACGACAACTGTGTCCCCTCGATGAGCAAGGGAATGAAGTTCTTGCGACTGGGTCGTGCTGCAACCGAACTTGATGTGCAAACGGCACAGTTCGAATCTTTGCCTATCAAGCAACAAAACTATTGTCAAATCTTCAAGATGCAGATTGAGCAGTCGACATTCTTTAAGCTCGCCAATAAAGAGGTGGAGTGGGACTTCTCGGATCAGGAAGAGCTTGCTATCTACGACATGCGTCGCACGATGGAGCGAAGTTTCCTTTTCGGTGTGAAGCAAAAGATATATGACCCCGTGAAGAAAGAGGAGGTGAGCCTCACCGGCGGTATATGGTGGCAAGTGCAGAAGAAGTATCTTTTTGACAGTGGCGAACCCTTTACTCACGAGAATCTGGTCGATATGATGAAGATGTGTTTTACCGGTAATGCCGGTAACAAACGCAAAATTCTCATGGCAGGCTCCGATTTGATAAGTGTAATCAGTAAACTCGATTACTATCGTACGGTATCGAACGATAGTGATATGATGAAGTGGGGTCTTGACTTTAACGAGATTTCGTCGAAGTTTGGTAAACTCTATGTTATCCACTCCGAGATTTTCGATGAGGCCGATATGAGTATGCAGGGTCTTATCTTCGACCCGGAGTATATACAGAAGTGGTCGCACGTGCCCTTTGGTACGCAATCGCTTGACTTGAAGAAAGCCGGTGTACGCAACACCGATGCGTTGGTACTTACCGAGGCAAGTTGCATGACATTGCGCTACCCCGATGCTCACATGCGCGTGTGTGGATATTGATAATTAAAAGTGGTCGCCCCGACCTCGCAGGTCGGGGCAACTTGTTTCGATTGAATGGTTATGGAGATAGAAAGAAGTGAAATAATAAGTCGTGTGAAGAGGTGTATGGATGAACTTACGCCCGAATTTGATGGCTCGATGGAAGTTGAGGAGGGTGTGCTCATAGACAATTATATTGATGGAGTGTTGGATGAGCAGTTGCGTATGTTGTTGATGACTGCACCTGTCGCGCTGTTGCCGGTTGCTGAGTTGGGTGCACTCTACACACCAACGCCTCGTGTCGATGGTAGCGGTCGCATACAATTGGATGAGAATGTGATGCGCCCCGTCTTGCTACAGATTGAGGGTTGGAAGGTGCCTGTAACGCGCTTTATCGATGAGCGACATCCGCTCTACGAACTGCAGTTTAGTAGATATACGCGAGGCGGAACGACTAAGC